>NZ_JAQCUN010000020.1:0-16337 GCF_027685385.1 Megasphaera sp. AF13-6AC | reverse complement strand
AGAATTATATCGAGGCCTGTTGTTTTTTGATGAGCATCCCGTCGATCTGATCGTTGCGGAAGGGGTAGAGACAGGCGGTATAGGTACGGCTGTTATGAATCGAATGAAAAAAGCGGCGGACGGAGATGTTATGACCGTGTAAATTTGTATAAATTCGTGTATAATAAACAGGGTTACGGAGGAGGCGACGGAATGAAATTGGTTATTGCAAGTGATCACGGCGGTTTTAGACTGAAGGAAGAAGTCAAAGCCCACTTAACGGAAAAAGGTATCGAGTTTACCGATTACGGAACTCATACGCCTGAACGGTGCGATTATCCTCTCATTGCCGAAAAAGCGGCTCGTGCAGTGGCGGACGGAACCTTTGATAAGGGCATTCTGGTTTGCGGAACGGGGATCGGCATCGGGATTGCAGCTAATAAGATTCACGGTATTCGTGCAGCCTTGTGCGGCGATACGTATTCAGCAGAATTTGCTCGACGCCATAACGATGCCAATATCTTGACCCTGGGTGAACGGGTTATCGGCCCGGGTTTGGCTAAGGCTATTGTCGATGTTTTTCTGAGCACCGGGTTTGACGGAGGTCGCCATGAAATTCGTGTCAATATGATTAAGGAATTAGATAAATAAGGAAGCGGAAGGAGTCTCATCATGGAAGTACAAGTAATGGATCACCCTCTTATTCAACATAAGGTAACCTTAATGCGCATGAAAGAAACGGGTTCGAAAGATTTTCGTGAATTACTGGAAGAAATTACAATGCTCATGGGCTATGAAATTACTCGTGATTTGACCTTGGAAGATGTAGCTATAGAAACACCTATAACAAAGATGACGGGAAAACAAATCAGCGGTAAGAAGTTGGGTATTGTTCCCGTATTGCGTGCCGGCTTGGGTATGGTACAGGGAATGTTGAATCTCATCCCGACGGCTAAGGTCGGTCATATCGGCTTATATCGAGATCCTCAGACGTTGGAACCGGTTGAATACTACTGTAAACTTCCTGATGTGGAAGGACGTGACTTCATTATTGTCGATCCCATGTTGGCTACCGGCGGCAGCGCTTCCGCAGCTATTACTCTCTTAAAGGAAAGGGGCATTCAACATATTAAGTTAATGTGCCTCGTTGCGGCACCTACGGGTGTTGAAAAAATTAACGCCGATCATCCGGATGTTAAGATTTTTGTAGCCGCTTTAGATGAAAAATTGAATGAACACGGGTATATCGTGCCCGGACTCGGCGATGCGGGTGACCGTATTTTCGGGACAAAATAAATCACAATAATAAAAATCTCCCTATAAGCCACACTTGGGCCTATAGGGAGATTTTCAGATGTGGCGGTAACGGTCGTGAATTGAATCGTAAAAGGGTCATTGCACTTACGTGCAATGACCCTTTTTGTATATCTCATATAATGTTTATACGGAAGCTAAGGCCTGTTCCAAGTCGGCAATCAAATCATCTACATTTTCGATACCTACGGATATACGAACCGTACCCGGCGTGATGCCGGCAGCTTCCTGAGCCTTGGCATCGAGCTGCTGGTGAGTCGTAGAAGAGGGGTGAATAAGCAAAGACTTGGAGTCGCCTACATTAGCCAAATTGGAGAAGATTTCCGTCTTATCGATGAAATCGCGACCGGCCTGATAGCCCCCCTTTAGTTCGAAGGAGAAAATGGAGCCTGCTCCCTTAGGAAAATATTTTTGAGCTAATTGGTAGTACGGAGAAGACGGTAAGGAGGGGTAGTTTACCTTGGCCACCTTATCGTGGTGTTCCAAGAAATCTGCAATTTTACGAGCATTTTCTACGTGGCGTTCTACGCGGAGCGATAAGGTTTCCGTTCCTTGCAGGAGTAACCAGGCGTTGAAAGGGCTGATTGCAGGACCGAGATCACGCAGACCCTTGGCACGAATACGTGTTACGAAGGGAGCGGTAGGAACGTCTTTGAAGAAGTTGATACCGTTATAGGATGCATCGGGAGAAGTAAGCTCAGGGAAACGACCCGAAGCGGCCCAATCAAAGGATGCGTTTTCGACAATGACACCGCCCAAGGTTGTACCGTGTCCGCCGATGAATTTAGTTGCCGAATGTAAGACGACGTCGGCACCGTGTTCAAGGGGACGGAAGAGGTACGGAGTAGCAAAGGTGTTGTCTACAAAGACAGGCAGCCCGTTTTCATGGGCAATGCGAGCAATTTCTTCGAAGTCGGGAATGTTAATAGCCGGGTTACCGAGGCTTTCAATGTAAACCAGCTTAGTCTTATCCGTAATTGCGGTTTTTAAGCTGTCCAACTCGTCGGGATTAAAGAAGCGTGTCGTAATGCCGATATGTTTGAATGTTTCCGTAAAGAGTTCTACCGTACCGCCGTAGAGGGTCGGAGCCGCCACGATTTCATCTCCGGCACCGGCTATATTGAGAACAGCCAAAGAAATAGCCGAAGAGCCGCTGGCCGTTGCCAAAGCGGCTGTACCGCCTTCCAGTGCGGCAATACGTTTTTCAAAGACTTCCTGAGTCGGGTTAGCCAAACGGGAATAAATGTAACCCGGCTGGCGGAGTGCGAATTGGTCTTCACCGTCTTGAGTATCCTTAAAAACATAAGAAGTTGTCTGATAAATGGGGACGGCGCGGGACCCTGTTACGGGATCGGGAACTTGGCCTGCATGTTGCTGTAACGTTTCGAATTTGTAATTTTTTGTTTGTTCGCTCATGTTTGTTTCCTCCATAGGTTTATAAAATAATGATAGTCAGTCGGGACCATAAAAAAACTTCCGCCCCATAAGGGACGGAAGTACCGTGTTACCACCCAATTTCACATATACCTCGCGATATATGCCTTTTCAAGTACGCAGGCACAAGGCCCTGAATACTCTAACACTGTAACGGGTGTTCCCGGGCAGCTTAATTATTCGGCTACCTGCTCAGAGGCCATCTTCCATGAAATATCATGTACTTCCTTGCACCGAAACGGAAGCTCTCTGTGACAGTCACTCTCATGTACTCTTCTCTTCATTGCACCTGTATTAATTTGATGACGTAAGTCTATCATGAGAAATTGATACTGTCAAATAAAAAAATGAAGAAATTTTGCAATTAAAAGAGAAGTTAAAAGCATGTAATGATTTATTCTTAATATATAAAGAAGGAATTTCCGGTTGTATGAATCAGTGACAGGGTCTTCAGTTTTTGACTTTTTCGAGAGCCTTTATTGATAGGGCGATACGATTTTTTTTAGCTTCAACGCCGATGATTTGTGCTTCTACAATATCACCGGTATGAAGGATATCCAAGGGGTGTTTAAAGGGACGAGTGCTCAGCTCGGAGCGGTGTATAAGTCCCGCCGTTTTCAAACCGAAGTCGACGAAGGCTCCGAAGTCAACAACGTTCTGCACCGTTCCTTTTACGACAGTCCCCACTTGAAGCTCGTCAAGAGACATGAGTTTTTTTCGCGTTAAAGGTTGAGGCAGATCGCTGCGAATATCGCGACCGGGTTTGCGAAGTTCGGAAATAATATCGCGTATAGTCGGTTCGCCGGCTTCAAGAAGGGGAGCCAATATGGCGGCATCACTTTCTTGAACTTTCTTTTTTAAATCATCTAGATGCATTTCGTCTTTCAAGTCGTGGAGACTGAATCCGTAATGAGCGGCAATCTTTTTTGTCAAATTATAGGATTCGGGATGTACGGAGGTATTATCCAGGGGGTCGGTGCCGTCTTTTATGCGTAAGAAGCCCGCACATTGAGTAAAGGTAGCGGCACCTAAGCGCGGGATTTTTTTCAGTTCTTTGCGACTGTGAAAGGGACCGTTGGTATTACGGTAAGCTACAATATTGCCTGCCGTGGCGGCTGTCAGTCCTGAAATATGTTGTAATAAGGCTTGAGAGGCTGTATTTAAATCAACACCCACTCGATTTACTACCGATTCAACAATGTCATCCAAGGCGGAAGTCAGCTTTTTCTGATTTACGTCATGTTGGTATTGGCCGACTCCGATGGACTTAGGGTCGATTTTTATGAATTCGGCCAAGGGGTCTTGGATACGCCGGGCAATGGATACGGCACCGCGGATGGTTACATCCAGGTCCGGAAGTTCGGCACGTGCCAAATCGGAGGCGGAGTATACGGAGGCCCCGGATTCATTGGTGATAATGTAGGAGCACGGAAGTTTTCTGTCACCAATCAGGGCAGATACAAATTGTTCCGTTTCATAAGAAGCTGTACCGTTGCCGATGGAGATGAGATTGACTCCGTAGGTCTTAATAAAACGGGTAAGCGTGTCGGCAGCCAGGCTTTTTTGTTTTTCCGAACCGGTGAGCATGCACGTACCGTAGTCAAGGACATTTCCTGTAGGATCGATGACGGCAGCTTTGCAACCGGTGCGGTATCCCGGGTCCAGACCGAGGATCGTTTGTTGCGTAAAGGGCGGTTGCATCAAAAGACTGCGTAGATTTTCGGAGAAAATCGTAATGGCCTGTTTTTCACCGCGTTCGAAGAGTTCGTTTCTTATTTCTCTTTCCAATTGCGGAAAAATAAGGCGCTTGTAGCTGTCGGTCGCCGCCGCTTTGAGTAAGCTCGTATACGGCGAAGGTCCGGTAATGAGTTGCCGGGATAAACGTTCTATATGGGCTTCATGGTCGGCTTGTAAACGTACTTTTAATATTTTCAGACTTTCTCCGCGGGTAACGGCAAGAATTCGATGGCTCGGCATGAGAGAAATTCGTTCGCTGTAGTCTTTATAAGTAGCAAAAGGACCGGCTTCGTCTTCATCAACAGTTAGGGAACACTCCAGTACGGCATGTTTCCAAAGGTCCTTGCGAATGGTTTGTCGGCAGTCGGCATTTTCCGACAGGGTTTCGGCAATAATATAAAGAGCTCCGTTAATCGCATCTTCTGTAGAAAGAACGGTATCGTTTACATAAGATGCGGCTACCCTTTCCGGCGACGGATCACGCTGATTTTGCCGTATCATTCTTTCTGCAAAGGGGGCCAAGCCCGCTTCACGAGCGGCTGAAGCCTTTGTTCGTTTTTTCGGTTTGTAAGGCAGGTATAGATCTTCTACTTCGCGAAGAAGAGTTGCTTTTTCCAAGGAACGAGACAGGTCTTGTGTCCAAAGCCCCTGTTCACGAATACTTTGCTCCACGGTTTTTTTGCGGTCGGCCAGGAGGCTTTCATATTCAAAACGTTCCTGTACGGCTCGCAACTGTACTTCATCCAAGGAGCCTGTCGCTTCTTTACGATAGCGTGCGATAAAGGGAATCGTGTTTTTTTCTTCCAGTAAATGGAGGGTTGCCTTTACCTGATGCGCCTTGATTTTCAAATCAGAGGCTATATTGTATATAATCCGGTCTTCTGTCATGGTAGACTCCTTTCTCGGCCTATTATGCGGAAAAACAAGGGCGGCGTCAATGAGATACGGTCTATGCAAGAAAATTAATAAAAAATTTCAATTACCCTATTGATTATTTCATTAATAACGGTTACAATTTAATAAAGAAAATTCTCTATCTGTAAAAGGAAAGAGCGTTTTTTACAGGTATCAACACAGAAGGGGGGGTGGCTATAGTGGATATTGCTGAAGTGTTACGGCAAAACGGATATAAAGTTACGCCGCAACGATTGGCTGTATATGCAGTAATCGAGCATAATCCGACGCATCCGAATGCGGAAGTCATTTACCGAGAGTTACAACCTCAGTATCCTTCCATGAGTTTGGCTACTGTATACAAGACGATGGAAATCTTTGCGAAAATCGGTGTTGTTAAAGTATTGCAATGCGGTGAAGATGCCCATCGTTACGATTATAATACAATGCCTCACGCACACATTCGCTGCACGTCGTGCAATCAAATTGCAGACGTGGACATTGACCAGGATGGTATGGCCAAGGCGGCGGCTGAGCAGACAGGTTATGTAGTCGACTCCGTCGGTGTAGCATTTACGGGATTATGTCCCCAATGCCGCAATAAAAAAGTATAGTATGAAGATGCCTTAAAAGCTGCGAGCGTGTCTCGCAGCTTTTTTCTGTCACTATATCTCGGCCTATTCAAGGGATATGCTATAATTGATTCACATTACATTGTAAGCGGAAAGGACTGTATTATGAAAATCATACATACGGCAGACTGGCATTTGGGGAAGATGTTCTACGGAGAATACTTAACGGATATGCAACGGCAGTTGCTGACCGAGCAGTTTTTACCGCTTGTCGAGTCTTATCATCCCCATGCGGTCGTCTTGGCAGGCGATGTTTATGATCGCAGTTTGCCTCCGGCGGAAGCGGTGGAATTATTCAGTCATGTAGTGACGAAAATTGTAGAAGACTTGAAGATTCCCTTTATCGTTATAGGCGGCAATCACGATAGTGGTAGACGTCTTGATTTCGCCGGTCCGTTATTAAAAAGAGAAGGTCTGTATATAGCCGGTGATCCCGTTCTTTCCGGAACTGTTGTGACATTGAGTGATTCGTACGGCCCCGTTGATTTCGTGCTCCTGCCTTATGCGGATCCGGCTAAAGTGCGGTTCTTGTATGGGGACACAACGATTCATGACCATGAAGAAGCTCTCTTAAAAATACGGGACGATGCGTGCAAACGACTTATACCCGGACGGAGAAGCGTAGCGGTAGGCCATGCTTTTTTAGCAGGAAGCACGGGTAGTGACTCGGAGCGTCCCTTGGCCGTAGGCGGCACCGATGCTGTAGGTGCCGATATATTTGAACCCTTTACGTATGCCGCATTGGGGCATTTGCACGGGCCTCAGAAAGCAGGAAGCGACACCGTCAGATATGCCGGCAGTCCTATGAAGTATTCTTTCAGTGAAGCCTCGCAGCAAAAAGGGGTTATCCTTGTTGAAATAGATGGAGACGGGCGCGTCAAGACGGATTTTCATCCCTTGGAAGCCTCTCGAGATGTACGGGTTATAACCGGATATTTCTCGGAAATTATGGGAGCGGCCGACGAGCATACGGATGATTATGTCATGTTACGGTTAAAGGATAAAGAGCCCATTCTCGACGCTATGGGAAAGGGACGACGTAAGTATCCCAATCTGATGGCAATGGAAATGCCTGAACGGGTTGTGGCCGAAACATCAGGCCAACGTTCGCACCTATTGAGGTCTTTCAGCGATATGGAGCTCTTTGTGTCTTTCGCTGAAGCTATGAGGCCCGATCAGCCTTTGTCGGAAGAGGAAAGGCGTCTTATTGAGAAGGTGTGGAAGGAACTGTATGATGAAGAAGGAGAGAGAGAATGAGACCGATTTACTTGGAAATGGATGCCTTCGGACCCTATGCGGGACGACAGGTCCTGGATTTTCGCTTACTCGGTGATAAGACTCTTTTCCTGATTTACGGACCTACCGGGGCTGGGAAGACGACGATTCTTGACGCCATAACCTATGCTCTTTACGGACATACGAGCGGCAATGAACGAACAGGAGCACATATGCGCAGTGAACATGCGACACCTGAAACGATGACGCGTGTGTCTTTTCGTTTTTCCGTGGGACAAAAATACTATCGCATTGAACGCAATCCCGAACAGGAAGTTGCTGCGAAAAACGGTACTATGAAGAGAGTCAAAGCGAAGACGGCTTTTTATGAAACGGATAAAGATGGGACGGATTTGCGGCTTATGGGAGTTAAAAAGCCGGAAGTTACGACGGCTGTAGAAACTCTTCTGGGATTTAAGTCCGAACAGTTTCGCCAAGTCGTCCTCTTACCGCAAGGCGATTTCAGAAAGCTCCTGTTGGCCAAGTCGGATGAACGGCAAAAGATTATGCAGACCCTGTTTCGCACTCAAAAATACGAGGATTTCCAAGAGCGTGTGAGGTCCAGGTATGATGCCTTGTCCAGTCGTCAGAAAGACGGAAATGCTGAAGTCGACCGCATTTTACACGATTTGGGCTTAAGCGAAGAAGCTCAGATAGAGGGCGAACGGGAAAAACGTACGGCCGATGTCGAAGCGGCTCGCCGTGAGGTAAAAGCGAGTGCCGATGACTTGGCGGTAAGACGGAAACAAGCTGAAACGGACCGACTCGTAGAATCTCATTTTGCAGCCTTGGAAAAGGCGGAATGTGAGTTAGAGACCTTGCAAGCCGGCAGCGAAGTTCAAAAAGAACGGGAAAAACAGTTGGATATTTTAAATAAAGCGGCTGTTTACGAACCGCAGTACAGGTCGTTGGCACAATGGGAGACGGAAGGGAAAGCACGCAAACGTCTTCTTGATGAAAAGGAAGCGGCTAACCTACGGGAAGAGGAAGAACTGAAGGAAAAACAGGCGCAACTTCAAGCCGTGGCAAAAAAGCAGGAAGAGAGGGATGCAAGTGAAAGGGAAGCCCTCGTATTGCGAAATTTATTGCCGAAGGTACAGGGGCTCGGACAGGCACAGGCGGAACTGGTTCGGGCCGAAAAGGCTTCTGCCGAAGCATCACGTGTGTTAAATGATGTCATTGCGGCTTATACTGCGTTGGATGAAGAAGAAGGTAGAATAAAAGCGGCAAGGGAAAAGTTGAAAACCGCACCGGAAGCGGCGGAGAAGGCTTCCGTCGTTGTACGGCAATGTGAGGAACGTGTCAAGACTGAACAGACGGCTCAGTCGCTTTTAAATGATATAAGAGTCTTGAAGGAGACCTGTCAGACGGCTCAAAGTGCCGTAGAGGCGGCGGAAAAAGCGGAAAAGAAAGCCGATTTGACAGTTAAGACCTTACAAATAGCCCGCCTTAGCGGACAAGCCGCCGTCTTGGCAAAGGAGTTGGAAGAAAATCATCCTTGTCCCGTATGCGGTTCTCTCCATCATCCGGCACCGGCAAGTGAAACGGGACAGATTCCTACAGAAGACGAAGTAACGGCGGCTGAAACGGTCTTGGCGACTGCTAAGGCGAAGCTGACAGACTCTCAAATGTATCGTTCACGCCAAGAGGCTTTTTTGAAAGCCAAGGAGGATGAGCATACTCGCTTGCGGGAAGAAGTTCCGGCAGACGGTGATATAGCAGTCTGGCTGGAGAAGGAACGGCAGGCGAAGGAAGAATACGAAGGATTGTGCAAGAAGGCGGCTGAGTACAAGTCGTTTACGGAAAGAATCGACGCGATTCAGAAAGAACGTCAAGCCGCCTTACTTCAGAAAGATGAGAAGACTCGTCTTTTCGATGAAGCCGAACGAAGTCGCATTGAAAAAAAGGTGATCGTTCAAAATTTGGAAAAAGATGTACCTCTTGAGTACCGTAACATAGAGAACGCAGAAAAACGATTGCGTGACATAGATGCGGCCGTTCAGGCTTATGACAAAGAAAAACGGGATTTGGAAGATCTCGTGCGCAACGTAGAGAAGCGTATCGCTACAAGTAGGGGTGAGATAGCGAACCTGTGTGGAGAAGTAGCACGTCTGCGTGAAAAGTACGGGGCGGAAAAAAAGGCGTTAACGGCAAAGGTTCTCGCCGACGGTTTCGCAAGCTGGGAAGATTGTCGGCTCATGCAGGCGTCAATCGGCCAACGAGATGAATTGAAAAGTCGTATTGACGAGTACAGTGCGGCAGTTCATCGTGTAGAAGGGCAGATAGCTGCGGAACGCAAGGAAACAGCAGGCAAGACACGGCCCGATTTAAAGGAACGCGAAAGAATATTGGCTGAAAAAGATGCGGCATATAAGGCTCTGGTCGCTGCGGCGGAACATGCAAAGGTCGTCTTGGAAAATATGGATAAGGCCATAGGGCAAATTCGGCAGTTGCGCAACGAGCAGAACGAGTTGCAGAAACAATTTGCCGCCGTCGGCGGTCTCTATGAGTTGACGTCGGGTAAGCAGAGCGGTATCAGTTTGGAACGGTATGTGTTGGGAGCTCTGCTTGATGAGGTTTTGACGGCAGCCAACTTGCGCCTTGCCATTATGAGTCGCCGACGCTATTCGTTACAACGTTCTACGACATGGGAAGACAAACGGGTAAAACAGATCGGTCTGGATATAGAGGTGTTTGATCAATATACGGGTTGTGCCAGGCCGGCCAATACCTTGTCGGGCGGTGAAAGCTTCCTGGCTTCTACCGCCTTGGCTCTGGGATTAGCCGATACGGTCCAGGCCTATGCCGGCGGTGTACGCCTTGATACAATTTTTATTGATGAAGGTTTCGGAACCTTGGACAGCGAAACATTGGATACGGTATTGAGCGTACTGAGTTCTCTGCAAGAAAGCGGTCGTTTAGTGGGGATTATTTCCCATGTATCCGAATTGCGGGAACGTATTACGACACGACTTCATGTCAATAAGACTAATAGGGGCAGTACAGCCGCTTTTGAAGTAAATTAGTAAGTAAGTTTTTGTATGGTATATATTGATATAAAAGGAGAAGATAAAATGCAATTTACATTTAAACACACAAACTTTAATGTTCTCGATTTACAGAGAAGTCTCGACTTTTATAAAGAAGCCTTGGGACTTACGGAGCAATCGCGAATTGACGGGGGAGATGAATTTACCATTGTCTATCTCGGTGACGGTATCAGCCCGTTCCAATTGGAGCTGACTTGGCTCAAAAAGAGAACGGAACCGTATAATCTCGGTGAAAACGAGTTTCATACGGCCTTTTCCGTAAGCGACATGGAAGGTGCTTTGAAAAAGCATAAAGAAATGGATTGTGTCGTTTATGAAAATCCGGATATGGGGATTTATTTTATTGTCGATCCTGACGGATATTGGCTGGAAATTGTGCCGGAGAATATGTAAATGAAAAAAGAATATACCGTGCGGACGGAAAAGCTGATCGGCTCTGACGGGGTCGCCGCCTTGGCGACGAAGTCCGTACTCGTATTCGGATTGGGCGGTGTGGGATCCTTTACAGTGGAAGCCCTCGTCCGAGCCGGCATCGGTAAACTCATTCTTGTCGATAAAGATGTCTTTGACGAATCGAATATCAATCGTCAGTTAGGAGCCCTGCCGTCGACTGTAGGCAGGGCCAAGGCGGAGGTTATGGCTGAACGGGTGAGGGCTGTCAATCCGGATATTTGTGTAGATGCACAAGTGCGGTTCTACTTACCCGAAGAAGATACCGACTTTATTAAAGATGTCAGCCCCGATTATATTGTTGATGCCGTCGATAATATGACGGCCAAGATTGCTATTGCGGAAAAGGCATATGCACTCGGCATCCCCCTTATTTCTTCCATGGGAGCCGGTAATAAGCTGCATCCCGAACTATTTGAACTTGACTATATCGAGAATACATCTGTCGATCCGTTGGCTAAAATTATGCGTAAAAAAATGAAGGAACGCGGTATTCGCAGACTGAAGGTCGTTTATTCCAAGGAAATTCCCGTGACACCGAAGGTGCCGGGAGATTCGATGCGAGTCAGCCCCGGCAGTATATCCTTTGTGCCCTCCGTTGCCGGTCTGATTATGGCCGGTGCCGTCGTCAGAGATCTTTTGGGTATAAAAAAGAATAAAGGTTACTTATAAAGAATTGATATATAAGAAACAACTCGCGTAACTGTGGGCATGACAGGCCTTTTTGACCGGGTAATTCTCATGATATGGTAGTTTTTAATTGACATCACCTACTAGAGGTAGTATTATACTTGTAGTCGTCAACACGACTTGAGTGGCATATATGGTATAGATAACCATCGGCCTGTAAATAAAACTACAGTATTTTGTATGGAGGATGTAAAATGTTGGAAGTTATCAAACGTGACGGTACTAAGGTTCCTTTTGACCGTAAGAAAATTGCGGTAGCTATTGAAAAGGCAATGAACAGCAGTAGCGGCATCTATGAAGACGGTCAGGCCGATCGCATCGCTAAAGAGATTGAAGATTATGCCAAAGAAATGCATAAGGAAATGACGATTTATGCCATTGAAGATCAGGTATATTATCGTCTTATTCAAGCAAATAACCCGGCTACGGCGAGAGCCTACGAAAACTATAAAACCATTCAGGCATTTAAACGGCAGACCAATACGACGGATACGGACGTATTCGGTTTGTTGGATAATACGAATTTTGATGTTTTGAATGAAAACTCCAATAAGAACGGCCATGTTGTTTCTACGCAACGGGACTTGATTGCCGGTGAAATCTCCAAGGATATTGCACGCCGCAAGTTGATTCCCGCCGACATCGTTCAGGCTCATGATAGCGGTGCTATTCACTTCCATGACATGGACTACATCATTCAGCCTATGTTCAACTGCTGCCTTATTAACCTGGAAGATATGTTGGCTAACGGTACGGTTATTAACGGAAAGAAAATCGATACGCCTCGGTCATTCCAGGTTGCTTGTACGGTTACGACGCAGATTATCGCTCAAGTGGCGAGCGGTCAGTACGGAGGTCAGTCTATTAACGGCATCGACCGTATTTTGGCACCTTATGTCCGTAAGTCCTTTAAGAAGTATTTGGAAGCGGTTGTAGAAGAGCAACGAGATGTATACGGCATCGAACCGGATATGGAAAAGGCTGAAGAAATTGCTTGGAAGCGCGTTAAAAAGGAAATTAAAGACGGCATTCAGACTATTCAGTATCAAATTAATACATTAATGACAACGAACGGACAGGCTCCCTTTGTTACGTTATTCATGTATTTTCAACCCGACTACGAATATGCCAAGGAAGCGGCTCTGATTGATGAAGAAATCTTGCGTCAGCGTATTCAGGGGATTAAAAATGAAGCCAATGTGTATGTTACGCCGGCTTTCCCGAAGTTGATTTATGTTTTGGACGAACACAATGCACGTAAAGGATCGCCTTACTATTATTTAACCGAGTTGGCTGCCGAATGTACGGCTAAAAGAATGTACCCCGATTATATTTCGGCGAAGAAAATGCGCGAAAGTTATGAAGGAAATGTATTCAGTCCTATGGGGTGCCGTTCCTTCCTCAGCCCGTGGAAAGATGAAGACGGTAATTACAAGTTTGACGGTCGTTTTAATATGGGTGTCGTATCTCTTAACTTGCCGCAAATCGGTATCTTGGCTGACGGAGATGAAGAAAAGTTTTTTCAAATTCTCCATAAGCGTTTGGAACTGTGCAAGAAGGCTTTATTGTTGCGCGTAGAATTGTTAAAGAAGATTACGTCCGATGTATCTCCCATTCACTGGCAATATGGAGCTATTTCCCGACTTAAACCGGGTGAATCGATAGAAAAGTTCATGTACGGCGGCTATGCAACCCTGTCCCTCGGCTATATCGGCATGTATGAAGCCACCTTGTTGACCAAGGGCGTTTCGCACACGTCTCCGGAAGGCAAACGGTTTGCTCACCGTATTATGGATGATTTGAACGAACATATTAAAAAGTGGCGTGAAGAAACGAATATCGGCTTCGCTTTGTACGGTACACCGGCAGAGAGCCTGACCCATCGCTTCTGCCAGAAAGATCGTTCCCGCTTCGGCAATATTAAAGATGTTACCGATAAGGGATACTATACGAACAGCTACCATGTAGACGTACGCGAACCCATTAATGTATTCGATAAATTTGCCTTTGAATCTGAATTTGAAGACAAGTCTACAGGCGGTTGCATCAGTTATGCCGAAATACCTAACATGACTCATAATGTCCCGGCTATTTTGACGATGATTGAATACATTTATGACCATATCAGCTACGGTGAATTCAATACGAAACTGGATTATTGTCATGAATGCGGTTTCGACGGTGAAATCGTGTTGAATGAAAATAATGAATGGGAATGCCCGCGTTGCCACAATACAGATAAAACCAAACTGACGGTTATTCGTCGTACATGCGGGTATTTAGGAGAAAATTTCTGGAATGAAGGCAGAACGCAGGAAATCAAGTCTCGCGTTATGCACATTTAAGCATTGAGAGGAGTCGCTATGCGATACGGACAGATACGGAAAATGGATATTGCCAACGGGCCCGGTATCAGAACTTCCGTTTTCGTAACCGGCTGTACCCATCATTGCTATAACTGCTTTAATGAAGAATATCAGAATCCTGAATTCGGCACCTTGTGGACGGATAAGGAAACTGACCAAGTTATTTCATACTTGAAAGAGCCGACTATATCGGGACTGACCCTTTTGGGGGGAGAACCGATGCAGAATACGGACGGGCTTATTCCCGTAATTCGGAGGGTGAGAGAAGCGGTTGATACGAATATATGGGTTTATTCCGGGTATGTTTATGATGAGCTTGTTAAGGACGAAGGCCGAAAGACCTTGTTGGAACTTTGTGATGTATTGGTAGACGGACCTTTTCAAGAAGCACTGAAAGATCCGGGGCTGTATTTTAGAGGCTCGTCGAACCAACGCATTATTAATGTAAAAGAGACGCAAAAACAAAAACAGGTCGTACTGTTATGGCCTGACGGGAGATAGAAACGGAGCCTTTCCGTTGCGGTTCGTAGTGGCAGATTCATCTGTGCCTACGGGCGGCATGGAAGGCTCTCTTTTTTTATATTGAAATCATGGGTCAGGTCTGTATAATAAATATACTATAAAAAAGGAGAGACGCTGTGGAGTGAGAAAACTGTTTATCTTCGATATGGACGGTACCCTTTTTGATACGGAACCCATATCGGCGCAAATTTGGAAAGAAGTGGCAAAAGAGAAAGGGTATACCATACCCGAAGGGGTATTGCAAGGCGTTATAGGCATGAGCTATGCCGGCGGAAAGGAAGTTTTTCTACAAGAAATAGGAGAAGATTTCCCTTTTGAATCTCTTTGTGCAGAGAAAATACGTCGCCAGAATGAGTGGTATAATACTCATTCCGTTCCCGTAAAGCCGGGTGTGAAAGAAATTTTAAACTATGCGAAAAGAAGGGGAATTCCTTGTGCCGTCGCATCGTCATCGCCGTTAATACAAATCGAAATATTGTTGAATAAGGCGGGATTACGTGAGTACTTTTCCCACTTACAGAGCGGGGAAAGCATTAAAAGGGGAAAACCGTATCCTGATATTTTTTTAGCCGTTTGCAAACATTTTGCTGTGAAGCCGCAGGATGCACTTGTCTTTGAAGATTCGGAAAACGGATTGAAGGCTGCTGAAACAGGCGGAATCCCTGCTATTCTGGTGCCCGATTTAGCCGTCATAGGTGAGTCTGTAGCTTATAAAGCTTTATATATTTGTGACTCGTTGATTGAAGCGGTACATTGCTTACAAGAAGAGGAGATTTTATAAGATATGACCGATAAAACTGTAATAGGTAAGAAAATCTCTCCCGTTGTTATCGTATTCCTGGGATTATTGGCTGCCATAGCTCCCTTGTCGACAGACATGTACCTACCGGCCTTACCGTCTATGACCGATAACTTTAATGTGTCGTCATCTATGGTGCAACTGACTTTGACAGGTTCCCTCGTAGGTATGGCTGTAGGACAGCTGTTTGCCGGACCTCTTAGCGATATTTTCGGCCGCAAACCGCCTTTAATTGCTTCTATGCTTATCTTTTCCCTGGCTACGGCAGGTTGTTTTTTATCAGACAGTATTTATCCCTTTTTGTGTTTTCGTTTGCTACAGGGGTTTTTCGGCGGTGCGGGAATTGTTATTGCCCGTGCCGTCGTGCGTGATATAGCGAGTGGACCCGAGTTGATGAAGTTGTTTTCCATGCTCATGTTGGTCAACGGTTTGGCGCCCGTTGCGGCTCCCGTCATAGGGGGGCAAATTTTGAGGTTCTTTTCGTGGCGAGGGGTTTTTGCACTGTTATTTATTATTGCAGTAGGCTTAACTGTCGGCTCGCTTATCTTTAAAGAAACTCTGAAGACGACGGGAAAAGGCGGGCTGAAAAAAAGTCTGATTATGTATAGGATTCTCATGAGGAATACATACTTTATGGGACATTGTATAATGCAATGCTTTGCATTTGCCGCATTTTTTGCCTATATTGCCGGATCTTCTTTTCTTTTTCAAAACGTGTACCACTTGTCGGCACAAGCGTATAGTTACCTTTTCGGTATTAACGGTATCGGCTTGTGGCTTACCGGGCTTCTCGTCAGTCGTTTGGCGGGCCATGCGGAGGATTGGAAAATTTTACGGTGTGCGTTGATACTGGCGTTTGCGGGAAGTATCGTATTATTTTTAGGCCTCTTTTTTCAAGTTTCGGTAGTGTTTATTGCCGTCGTATTGTTTGTCACCGTATCGACCCTTTCGGCTATGGGGGCATCCAGCTTTTCCCTGGCTATGGCGGCACACGGGAAAGCTGCGGGCGGGGCGGCAGCTCTTATCGGCTTCTTTTCTCTTGTTTCGGGAGGACTTATGGCTCCTCTTGTAGGCATTGCCGGTAGTTATACGGCTATGCCAATGGCTATTATTCTCGCTTTGGGAGAAGGCGGTGCTTTAGTTGCTTTTTACAAAACAATATATCCTCGGCACCGGTCTGAAGCGTAGGGACGCA
>NZ_JAQCUN010000002.1:0-32844 GCF_027685385.1 Megasphaera sp. AF13-6AC | reverse complement strand
GAAGCTCTTTCCGGTAATTACGGTGCCGGTACGGGGGCGACTATCGGAAAAATAGGCGGGCCCCGTACCGCTATGAAGAGCGGCCAGGGATTTTGTGCCTATAAGGTGGGAGATTTATCGGTAGGTGCCTGTATTGTCGTAAATGCATTAGGTGATGTAGTCGATAAAAACGGCAGCATTTTAGCGGGCATGATAACAGAAGACGGATCCTTTGCGGATTCGCAAAGGGTTTTGGTCACGCAGGGATTTTTGCCCTGGACAAGTGAATCGGGAACGGTCAACACGACGATTGGCTTTGTTGTCACGAACGGGAAGTTTAATAAGACGCAAATGAATAAGGCGGCGGCTCTTTGTTCCAACGGACTTGTACGCTCTATTCGCCCTGTTAACACGACAGCTGACGGAGATAGCCTTTACGCTTTGGCTACGGGAGAAGTAGAAGCGGATTTAAATCAAATGGGAGCACTCGGAGCTATGGCTGTTGAAGAGGCCGTGCGGCGAGCCGTTAAAGCGGCAACGGGATTGCACGGATTTCCGGCCTTACAAAATATATAAAAATAACCCCCTCGTCAAGTTCTATATGACGAGGGGGTTTTAGTATATTTATGAATTTTAAGATTTAAAGTAAGGCTTAAAAACAGAACGGTTCGGTTCTTTTCTTTCCTTGACTTCGCGGCGATTTTCACTACCGGATTTACGGTCTGTCGAGCGGTGACGGAAGTTACCGTCTTTGCTCTTGCCTGCAGGTCGACGTCCGTCTAAACGACGGTGAGAGTCCCCGGAGGGACGGCGTTTACTATTACGGTTGTTGCCGTTACGATTGCCGTGACTACGACGAATTCGCAGAGGAGCTTCTTCCGTAATCTTTACGGGTGTCGTATCGGGTTCTTTAATTAACAGCTTGACGGCAGCGGCTACGAGGGTAACGGAGTCATAGGTTTCCAGTAATTCTTCCGCACTGGCACGATAAGCTGTCACATCGCCTTCTTCGGCAGCTGTTGAAAGATTGCGCAGTGCCGTTTGCTGAGCACCCTCCAACGCTTCTGAGAATGACGGTGCCTTGCGACGGGCAATACGGTGTTTGATGAGCTTTTCAATAGTGCGTAAGTGGTCGATTTCACGGGGAATGACAAAGGTGGTGGCTTCACCGCTTTGACCGGCACGGCCTGTTCGACCCACTCGATGTACGTAGCTTTCCGGATCTTGCGGCAAATCATAGTTGTATACGTGGGTTACACCGCTAATATCAAGTCCCCGAGCCGCTACATCCGTTGCGACAAGTATATCAATCGTTTTTTCACGGAACTGGCGAATGACGGAATCACGCTTAGCCTGTGTCAGGTCGCCGTGAATGCCTTCCGCCGAATAACCGCGTTTTTTCAGGCCTTCCGACAATTCGTCGACGCGGCGTTTCGTGCGAACGAAAATAATAGCCAAGTCCGGTTCCTGTAAGTCCAGAAGTCGGCAGAGAACATCGAACTTTTGGCGGTCGGCCACTTCAATGTAGGACTGTTCCACCAAGTCGATAGTTACTTCTTTAGCTTTCATGCGAATAATTTGCGGGTCTTTAAGGAAGGTTTCGGCCAGCTTTTGAATGGGTGCCGGCATAGTTGCGGAGAAGAGAAGGGTTTGTCTCGTTTCCGGAGTAGCCGACATGATTAAATTAATGTCGTCAATAAATCCCATATTTAACATTTCATCCGCTTCGTCCAAGACGATGGTGGAAATGGATGATAATTTTACGGTACCGCGTTTCATGTGATCAATCAATCGACCCGGTGTTGCTACGATAATTTGCGGCGATTTACGTAAACGACGTAATTGGCGTTCCATATCTTGACCGCCGTAAATAGGCAATGCCTGCACCGGCGTATATTGAGCAAGATGATTTATCTCCTCGGCAACCTGGATAGCCAGTTCGCGAGTAGGTGACAGGATGACGGATTGTAATTCTTTGGGAGCCCCGGCTGCAAGAATTTTTTCGAGAACAGGGATACCGTAAGCCGCTGTTTTGCCCGTACCCGTCTGTGCCTGACCGATCATGTCATGACCTTCCAAGGCTACGGGAATAGAACCTTCCTGAATGGGAGTGGGTTCTTCGAATCCCATATCATTTAAAGCGTTAATAATAACGTCGCTGATCTGTAAGTTTTTGAATTTTTCTAACATGTATACCTCCATACTAATATAAACTCTATCATTATATCATAAGTGCTGTATGAAAAACTATATTGCCAAGCCGATCTTCTTTGAATTCGAACTTTCTATATTTTATATACAGATCGGCTATAGAGGCAGACAGGTTATATGTGTTTAATGTATAAATGAATGATGCGGAAAAGGGAACCGGAAAAATCCGAAGTGTAATTTGGCAACGGTTTTCAGAAAATCAGGTTTATACAGGCCCTGTTTCATGATATGGAAAAGGAAGCGAAGAAGGCTCTAAACAATGGTAAAACGGCATATTACCTTGCATTTTACGAGGTAATTAATGTATACTGTATAATTGATAAAAAATAGAGCTTTGAGTCGTACTAATTGGAGGTCGGAACGTGTTTAATAAAGTAATGCAAAGACTGCTCGGCAATAATACGGAACGTGAATTGAAAAAAATGAGACCGATTGTTCAGCAGATTAACAGCTTAGAACCGCAGATGGCGGCATTGAGCGATACATCGTTACAGGAAAAAACATTTGAATTTAAGAAGCGTCTTGCCGAAGGCGAAACGCTGGACGATATTTTGCCCGAAGCATTTGCCGTCGTTCGTGAAGCTTCACGACGCGTGTTGGGCATGAGACATTTTGACGTGCAGTTGTTGGGCGGTATTGTTTTGCATCGCGGTGATATTGCGGAAATGCGTACAGGTGAAGGCAAAACTTTGGTTGCCACTTTACCCGTATATTTGAATGCACTGTCGGGAAAGGGTGCTCATGTCGTTACCGTCAATGATTATTTGGCAACGCGTGACAGCGAAGAAATGGGACAAATATATAAGTTCCTCGGTTTGTCTGTAGGACTTATTGTACACAATCTTAACTATGAACAACGTCGTCGTGCCTATGCGGCCGATATTACGTACGGAACGAATAACGAGTTCGGCTTTGACTATTTGCGCGATAACATGGTTATCAGTAAAGAACAAATGGTACAGCGGCCGTTAAATTATTGTATTGTCGACGAAGTGGACAGTATTTTAATCGACGAAGCCCGTACGCCTTTGATTATTTCAGGCCCCGGAGAAGACTCGACGGACTTGTATAAAACTCTGGCGGCTATTGTCAAGAGATTGACTCCGGAAGATTATACGATGGATGAAAAACAAAAGACCATTGCTCCTACGGAGGCGGGTGTTGCAAAGGTTGAAAAAATGTTGGGCATTGAAAATATGTTCGACAATGAACACCTGGATTTGAATCATCTGGTCATTCAGGCATTGCGGGCTAATTTCATGATGCATCGCGATAAGGACTATGTTGTAAAAGACGGAGAAATAGTTATTGTCGATGAATTTACGGGCCGGCTTATGTTCGGTCGCCGCTTCAGTGACGGCCTGCATCAGTCCATTGAAGCTAAAGAAGGTGTAAAAGTTCAGGGTGAAAGTAAAACTTTGGCGACGATTACTTTCCAGAACTATTTCCGTATGTACGAAAAATTAGCCGGCATGACCGGCACGGCAAAGACGGAAGAAGACGAATTCAATAAGATTTATAAGCTTGACGTATATGTTATTCCTACTAATAAACCGGCTATTCGTAAAGACTTACCCGATGTTATTTATAAGACGAAAAATGCCAAGTATAGAGCCGTTGTGCGTCAAGTCCAGGAACGTCACGCAACGGGGCAGCCTATTTTGGTAGGTACGACATCTATACAGCAGTCGGAAGTCATTAGTCGGCTCTTAAAGGAAGTTAATATTGTCCATAATGTATTAAATGCTAAATATCATGAAAAAGAAGCCGAAATTATTAAAGATGCGGGCCAAAAAAACATGGTTACCATTGCCACCAATATGGCCGGTCGCGGCACGGATATTAAGCTGGGTGAAGGCGTTCCCGAACTGGGCGGTTTGATGATTATCGGTACGGAACGTCATGAAAGTCGTCGTATCGACAATCAGTTGCGCGGTCGTGCCGGTCGTCAAGGGGACCCGGGGGCCACTCAATTCTATCTGTCTCTTGAAGACGACTTAATGCGTATTTTCGGTTCCGAAAATATTTCAAAATTTATGGACCGCCTCGGCATGGAGGAAGACGATCCTATTGAACACTCTATGATTACACGTTCTATTGAGAAGGCACAAAAGAAGGTAGAAGCTCATAACTTCGAAATCCGTAAATACGTGCTCGAATATGACGATGTTATGAATCAGCAACGTGAAGTCCTTTACGCACAAAGACGTAAGGTATTGACGACGGAATCTCTGCGCGAAACCGTTCTGTCCATGCTCGATGATATTATTTTGGACGGTTTGTCGACGTATGCCAATGAAAAATTATATCCTGAAGAATGGGATTTCGGCGGTCTCATTTCTCAAATGGAGCAATATTTCCTGCCTAAAGGAACCGTGAAAACGAGTGAATTGGAAAATCTCAGCAGACAGGAAGTGCAGGAACGTTTGACGGAAATTGCCGTTAAGCTGTATGACGAAAGAGAAAAGGAAATCGGCAGTGAAACGATGCGTGAGTTGGAAAAAGCTATTATGCTGCGTGTCGTAGACAGTAAATGGATGGACCACCTCGATGCTATGGATGCTCTTAAAGAGGGGATTAATCTGCGTGCGTACGGTCAAAAGAATCCTATTGTGGAATATAAGTTTGAAGCATACGAAATGTTTGAAGAAATGGTTGAATCTATTAAACGGACAGTCATTACTTTCTTATATCACGTACAAGTAACTTATAACCGTCCCGTGCCGCCTGCAGAAGACCATTTACAGGGGGCCAAAGAATCTTATGCCGATATCGATTCGCCCGGCGAAGTGGTAGAAGAAGCCGAGTCGCGTGATGTGCCGACAATCGGAAGAAAAGAAGGGGAAACGGAAGAGTAACTCTTCCGTTTTCTATATGTTGTTACGCACTTTTAAGGACGGTGATTCTTGTGTTATTGGAAGAAATGAGAAAGCCCATAGAAGACTTACAGAACAGAATACAGGAAATCGGGGATTCACTTTAACTTAGATAAAAAGCGGGAGCGCATTCAGGATTTGGATATGCGTATGAGTGATCCCGATTTTTGGAATTCCCCCGATACGGCCAAGGCTGTATCTCAAGAGGCTACGAAGCTGAAAGAAGAGGTACAGGGACATGACGACTTGGTTAATGAGGCCGCCGATTTGTCGGAATTATACGACTTGGCTGCTGAAGATGAAGATACTTCATTTACAGGCGAGATAGAGCGACAATATTATCGATTGGTCAAAGAATTGGAAAAAAGAGAAGTTCTTTTGCTCCTTTCAGGAGAATACGATTCTTGTAACGCCATCATGGCTTTTCATGCCGGTGCAGGCGGAACGGAAGCCCAGGATTGGACGCAAATGATTGTGCGTATGTACAGTCGATGGGCGGAACAACACGGGTACACTATTCGTATGATAGATTATCAGCCCGGTGATGAAGCAGGTACGAAAAGTTGTGCTTTTACGGTCGAAGGTGAAAATGCATACGGTTATTTGAAGTCTGAAAAAGGTGTACACAGATTGGTACGCATTTCACCTTTTGATACAAACGGTCGTCGTCATACGTCTTTTACGGCTGTAGACGTTATGCCCGAGTTGCCGGATGATGCGGAAGTGGAAATAAACATGGACGATGTACGTGTCGACTATTTCCGTGCTTCAGGCGCCGGCGGACAGCATGTAAATAAAACGAGCTCGGCTGTACGCATGACCCATATTCCTACGGGGATAGTCGTTCAATGTCAGAATGAACGCTCTCAAATTCAAAATAGAGAAATGTGCATGAAGTATTTGCGTGCCAAACTCTTTGAATTGGAAGAAGAAAAAAAAGAAAAGCTGCGTGCCGAATTGACGGGAACCCAACAGTCTATTGAATGGGGCAGCCAGATTCGTTCGTACGTGTTTCACCCGTATAACTTGGTCAAAGACCATCGTACCGGCGTGGAAACCAGCAATATCCAGTCCGTTATGGACGGGAATATTGACATGTTTATTGAAGGCTACTTACAGTTTTTGAAAAACAGGCGGACGGGTCGTAAGGAAGAGATATAATGAGAAAACTGATCGTCTTTCTTGTCATAGTGGCAGGATTGTGTACCGCTTTGCAACTTAAAGGACAGGAAGCGGCGGAGGAAGGGCTTTATCGCTCGTTGAACGGGCGGATGAACGTAACGAGACAAGACGTAATCGTCAAAGTCGATCCGGGAATGAAAATGCTGCTCGGACGTCTGGACTCCGTTTATGTTCACAGCGGCTCTTTTGCCATGGGAAAATTGAAGTTTGAGTCTTTTGATTGTTCCCTTTCAGGTATTCGCTTCAATCCTCTGGATTCTTTAGCGGGGCAACGGTTATATATCGGTAGTGCTGAAACGGGCAGTGTACAAGCCGTTATTTCGTCATCCGATTTACAATCATATTTGCAATCACGGACGGATAAAATTTCAGATGCCGTTGTTACCTTTGAGGATAACAGTGTTCATATCAGAGGTAAGGTTCGTTTAGGTAATCTTTTTACGGCAACAACTGATATTACGGGTAATTTCGTAATCGACGGTACACGATTAAAGTTTTTACCTTCTCATATCGGTATTGAAGGCGCGGGTAAGTCTTACGGAACGGACAATATAGGTGCTGTTGATATTTTCGACTTCGATAATTTCCCCTTCGGGATTGTTCCTCAAAAGGTGGAAACTAAAAACAACCTCTTAATTATTCACGGTCAGGTGCGGTAGGTGGACATGATGGAAGCAGTGAGAAAAAAAGGCAAAATATACATGGTAATAGCCGTTGTTATCGCACTTATCTGTGCTATTCGCTTATGTGCGGTTCGCATAGATGTGGAGCAACGGAACATGACCATCGAACAGGCTATGGATTATGAATCGTTAATCAATATGGCGAAAAACGACGGATATGATGAAGCGACTGTCATGCAAATGGCAAAAGATGCAGGTATCAACAGTTTTGCCGTATACGATACGACCTTGAACAAGTTGGCCCAAAGAGGGGATGTTTCGCTGCTTACAGCTTTAGCGGCACAACTGTACTATCCGCAACTTCCTGCAGATACGTCCTTTGATTATTACGTCGTAGGTAAAAAGAAGACGGAAGTCGATCCGTATTTTGATGAAGTGAAGGAAGACTTACAGGTTCGATTAGGAAATTCGCGAGTTCGTGATTTCTCCGACGGGACCTATCGTATTTTGGGTCTCAAGGGAGCCATGCCTGATTTAGGCGATGTGAATCTGGGCATATTGTCGGCTGATGCCAATCGCATTTCGCAACAGGGGTTCGGTGTCATCTTACGGCCTACGAATTATATGAATCCCGATAAATCGGATATTGACCGCTTTTTTAAGCGTGTTGATAAGATTCACGGTGTGACAGGTATTATGTTTGTAGGTAAAGAAGTGCTGGGGTATACGGCAGATACTCAAATACGGGCTGATTTGTTGAAGTATACGGCCGATAAATTAAAGGAACGACATTTACCTTTTTATATGATTGAAGCGGCCAACCAGCTCCAGTATGATCAGCAGGAAGGCATGTACTCTCTTGCCGATGCCGTTGATTATGATACGGTGCGTGTTTATGCTATGAGTAAAGATGAGTTGGATAAACTGGATGAAGAAGAAGGGGCCATGCGGTTTTATATCAGTGATTTGGAGCGCAACTGTCGTGTTAATCTTTATCCCGTATATAAACGAGCTTTACGCGGTACCGATCGGACGACGAGAACCTTTGCTTATGTAGGTTTGAGTTCCTCCAAGTTAACCGAACGGGGGTATAAGCTGGGGAAGGCATCTATTATGGACGTGTATTATCCGCAGCGACTCTTATCCGCCATAATTTCTGCCGGTGCTTTGTTGGGGATTCTTTTTACGTTGAATCTCATCGTGCCTTTATCGGACAGAATAAATCGACTCTTATCGTTTTTGGCGGTTATCGTCGGCTTTGTGGGCGAATACACCGTGTCGGGTCCTCTCTTTTTACAAGTTTTGGCAATCGGCTGTGCCGTCAGTGCTCCCGTAGCGGCCGTATTGATACTTTTGGATATATATAGTAAGCGGGAAATAAAGAAGAAGCTTTCATACTTGGCTGTCATTCGCGACGGGACAATCGGCTTGGCTTGTGCTGTTGTGATTGCCGCTATAGGAGGTATCTTTATAGCCGCTTTATTGGGTGATATTCGTTTCTTTATGGAATTCGATTTTTACAGAGGCGTTAAACTTACTTTTGTATTACCCTTAATGTTGACAGCTCTCGCTTATTTACGCCGCTTTCCCTTATTGGGAATTGAGGTGGCTGACGGAAATTCGTGTAAGGAATTTGTACGAAAGTTTTTGGATGTACCTGTACGAATGGGGACCTTGATTATTATCGGGGCTTTGGCTATGTGTGCCTATATTTTTGTCGGTCGTAGCGGTCATACGGCGGGAGTTCCCGTGCCGGGAATAGAAGTGGCTATGCGCCGCTTCTTGGAAAATGTCATGTTTGCACGTCCCAGGGAAAAAGAATTTCTTATCGGTCATCCCGCATTTTTCCTCATGGTGGCGTCTATCTATAGGAAATGGCCGCAATTGTTACATTTTTTCCTGGTTATTGCTTCCGTCATCGGAGTGGGCTCTATGGTCGAAACCTTTGCCCATATTCGTACGCCCTTTATACTGTCCTTTATTCGCGGAGTTAACGGCTGGTTAACGGGAACGCTTATCGGTATAGGCCTTATTGTAGGCATTGCCCTTATAGGATATTTAACATCATGGTTGGGAAAGCAGGTTCGTCATGAGCGATAAGATTGTTATTTCCGGTTATTACGGTTTTTCCAATGCCGGAGATGAAGCGATGTTATCGTCATTAATAGCCTCACTTAAAAGGACATCTCCGCAAGTTGAGATTACGGTTATATCGGGAAATCCTGCCCGTACGAGGCGTAATCACGGAGTATATGCCGTTTATCGATTTAACCCGTATGCTGTTATTAGGGCCATTAAGCACTGTACTATGGTTATAAGCGGCGGTGGCAGTTTATTACAAAATGTTACAAGCTCTCGTAGCCTGTATTATTACTTGGCAATTATGGAAATAGCCTTATATTTCCATAAGCCGCTTATGTTGTACGGACAAGGAATCGGCCCTATAAACGGAGAGGCGGCACGCCGAGCCGTGGCTTCTACCGTATCACGTGCGACATCCATAACCGTAAGGGATGAGGAATCGAAGAATACCTTGACGGAATTGGGTGTTAATGCCGAAGATATAGAAGTAACCGCCGATGCGGTTTTGTCCGTTCCTGTTCCGGATACTCGGGCAGGCGAACGGATTTTAGCGTCTTACGGTGTACAAAAAGGCGAAAAGATTATAGCCCTAGCTTTTCGTGACTGGGAAGGTGACAAGGACTGGAAACGCAGTCTGGCTGAAGGGGCCGATATATTGGCAGATAAATACGGATGTCGTGTCGTCTTCATCCCCATGCAATATGCGGCTGATGTTTATACTGCCGAAAGTATTGCAAAGATCATGCATTCTTCGCCCGTCGTTTTGACGGACGAATACAGAACTGAGGAGTTCATGAGTCTTATTGCCTGTGCGAATCTGGTTATTGCCAATCGCTTGCATGCATTAGTATTTGCAGCCGTAACGGGTGTTCCCGTAACGGCTGTTTCGTACGATCCTAAGATTGACGGCTTTATGGCTCATATAGGGGCTAAGGTGTGCTGCACCATGGAATCTTTAACGACGGAAATACTGACACAGGCCGCCGGATATATGTTGGAACAGGGCGGTTTTTCCGAAGAAGTTTGTCGGCGAATTCAGGAATTGAGAACTCTTTCAGATAAAAATAATTCCCTTGTTTCTCGTATTTTACGAACCGGCCGAGTATAATGGGAGTGGAAAAATCGCCACATAAAGGAGTATATGTATGATAGATTTTAAAGAAGTATCGAAAGTATACGACAACGGATCGGTTGCCTTGGATAAGATTAATATTCACATCGATAAGGGAGAATTCGTTTTTCTTGTCGGAGCCAGCGGTGCCGGTAAATCGACATTTATCAAGTTGCTGTCTCATGAAGAAGTGCCTACGAAGGGCAGCGTTTTTGTTGACGGAACGGAAGTGAACCGCATTAAGAAAAGTCGGGTTCCTTATTTGCGACGCAGTATGGGTATCGTATTCCAGGACTTCAGGTTGTTACCGAATAAAACGGCAGCGGAAAATGTATCCTTTGCTATGGAAGTTATTGAGACACCGCGCCGTATTATGAAGGAACGGGTTCGTACGGTTCTCGATCTGGTAGGGTTATCGGGTAAAGCCGATGAGTTGCCGCAAAACCTGAGTGGCGGTGAACAGCAGCGTGTTGCTATTGCACGTGCTATTGTAAATAGACCCCTCTTATTAATTGCCGATGAACCGACGGGAAATCTTGACCCGGATACATCGAAGGGAATTATGGATATATTTACTAAAATCAATCATATGGGGACGACAGTGCTGATGGTAACGCATGATAAACAAATGGTTGATTTAATGAATAAGCGCGTTATTGAAATTGACAACGGTCGTATTGTACGTGACGAACTGAAGGGGGGCTACGGTAATGAAAATTAGGACCATGAACTATTATATGGCCGAAGCCTTTACTTCCTTTAGAAGAAACAGCTTCATGTCTATTGCTTCCGTTGCAACGGTTGCTTTGGCACTGTTTATTTTAGGCCTCTTTTCTATGCTGGCTGCCAATCTCGATTATTTTGCGGACAACTTGGAAAATCAGGTAGAACTCAGCGTATATTTGAAAGATGATTTGACGACGGATCAAGTCATGGCTGTAGGCCGACAATTAAAGGAATTGCCGGACGTAAAGGAAATTGCCTTTACGAATAAAGACCAGGCTATGGACAAGATGAAAGAACGTATGAAGGACCAGCCGGGTATTTTGGATGCATTGGGTGGTAAGAATCCGTTACCCACATCGTACGAAATTACCTTTAACAATCCCGAGTCGGTTAAATCGGCAGCAGTTTCAGTGAAGGATATTAAGGGCGTAGAAAGTACTCACTACGGTCAGGACATTATTGAACAGTTATTTAAGATTGCCAATGTCATTCGTTGGGGCGGGGTTGTCCTCATCGTATTCCTGGCATTTGCGACTTTGTTTATTATTTCCAATACCATTCGGTTAACCGTATTTGCTCGCCGCAAAGAAATCGGCATTATGAAGTATGTGGGTGCTACGAACTGGTTTATTCGTTGGCCTTTCCTCTTGGAGGGCCTGCTACTCGGGTTCATAGGCGGACTTATTGCCGATATAGCTCTGTTTCAATTCTATGAGTTCGTGACCGTATCAATTCACGAATCTTTGGCGTTCTTGCCCTTAGTAAGCTTTTTCCCGTTCATGTATCAGTTGGCAGGCGGGCTTCTCGTCATCAGTATGATTATCGGTGCTATCGGCAGTACGATTTCATTAAAACGGTATATGAAGGTGTAACTATATGAAAGATACGCTTATTACAAAAAAAAGATTGGCCGCCTTGGCTGCCGCCGTCCTGCTTATGCCTTGTTTTATGACCTTTGCGGAAGATGAAGACTTACAAGGACAGCTTTCTGACGTACAGAGTCAAATGGAACAACAACAGCAGAAAAAAGGGGCTGCTGAAGTGACTATCGGCAGTGTATCCGAAAGACTGCGGGCTATTCAGGATGCTCTTGATACGGCTATGAAAGAATACAAATCCATTACTCAGGAAATTACGGCAACGGAAAAGAAAATTGCCGATACGCAAAAAGAGTTGGATAAGGCGCAGAAAGAATTGGAATCCAGACAGAAAGTACTCAGCAAGCGTATTCGCGATATTTATATGCACGGTCAGTTGAACTACCTGGATGTAGTTATTGGGGCCAAGGATTTTAATGACTTTGCCAACCGCGTTGAATTGTTGCGGCGTATTATAGCGGCC
Organism: Megasphaera sp. AF13-6AC; assembly: GCF_027685385.1. Taxonomy (NCBI): domain Bacteria; kingdom Bacillati; phylum Bacillota; class Negativicutes; order Veillonellales; family Veillonellaceae; genus Megasphaera; species Megasphaera sp. AF13-6AC. The sequence goes on along the minus strand of NZ_JAQCUN010000002.1, from coordinate 20,713 downwards.
GATATGGATTTAATTTCCAACATCCGAGATGAACAGAGTCGAATCTCGGAAGCCAAGGCGACGCTGGAAAAAGAACATGAACGTCAGGCACAGTTGCAGGCGCAATCGGCGGCTAAAAAGGATGAAATTGAAAAGCGCAAGGCAGAGCAGCAGGTCTTGTTGGCTCAGGCCCAAAATGACAAGGCTACGGCTGAAGCGGCTCTGGCTGAATTACAAGCGTCTTCCAATGCCATTACGGCTATGTTGCAACAACGTGCGGCCGCACGAGCTGCCGCATCCTCGGCGGGCGGCGGTGGAGGCGGAGCTGTCTCTTATCAGGCTGTCAGCGGCTCAGGGGTCTTCATGTGGCCTGTAAGCGGTCCTATTACATCGCCTTTCGGCTATAGAGATCATCCTATTTTCGGCAGACAGATTCTACATGCCGGCATCGACATCGGTGTTGATGAAGGTACGCCCGTAGCGGCTGCCGATTCGGGGGTTGTTGTCGACGCCGATTGGCTCGGCGGTTACGGCTATGCCGTCATTATTGACCATGGTAACGGATTATCTACCGTATACGGTCATAATTCATCGCTGAATGTATCGCCAGGACAGAGTGTGTCCAAGGGACAGATTATTGCTTATTCAGGTTCTACCGGTAATTCGACGGGTCCTCATGTACACTTTGAAGTGCGTTCGGGTGGGGAACCGGTTGACCCCATGGGATATTTATAAGAGGTACGGAGAATGAAAGTAAGAAAGGTACTTTTAAGAATTATTGCCTCTGTATTGGCACTGTTTTTTACGGCCAATGTCCTTATCTGCAGTCTCTCATATGCCTATCTGGGTGATCCTTTAGGGCTGTTTAAAATTATCAGAGTTGCGCAGATTGTCAACAACCACTATGTATCGGGCGTGGACGGTAAGAGCCTTTTAAGCGGGGCTTTAGAAGGATTGGTTGCCACTTTAGATGACAGACACACGCTTTATTTGGGGGGCGATGATTTCCGTGAGTTTACGGAATCGACCAATGCGGCTTACGGCGGTATCGGCATCTATCTTTCTCAAACGGATGAGAAGAAACCCTTTGTAGCCGGATTGATGGAAGGCATGCCCGCAGAGGAAGCCGGCTTGGAACGGGGCGATATCATTACAGCCATAAACGGTGAGTCTGTCGACAGTATGAAGCTTGAAGATATTTCCAAGCGGATTCGCGGCCCCGTAGGTACGAACGTTACTTTAACCGTTTCGCGTAACGGTGAAGAACGAGATTTCGATGTTGTTCGCAAAGAAATTACCATTAAGACCGTAGCATCTCGCATGATGGAGAATAAGGTAGGGTATATTCGCATAGCGTCTTTCAGTGCGGGAACGGCGGAAGAGTTTGCCGAAGCCTATAAGACTTTAAAAGAAGATGGGATGACGGGGTTAATCGTCGATGTGCGCAATAATCCCGGCGGTTTGGTAGATCAGGCTGCCGGCGTTGCCGACTATTTATTGCCTGAAGGCAGTACGGTTGTAACCTTTGCCCAACGAAACGATGAGGATCAAGTGTTTACGACAAAGGCTGCAGGTGTTAAAATACCTTTAGTCGTACTGGTGAATGAAAATTCCGCCAGTGCTTCGGAAATTTTGGCCGGTGATGTACAAGACCTTCATGCCGGAGTGATTATCGGCACGAAGACGTACGGGAAGGGAACGGTACAGGCTGTATATCCCGTAGATGATGACAGTGCCGTTAAAGTAACTATTGCCAAGTACAAGACGGCATCGGGAAGAGAAGTAGACGGAACAGGTATTGAACCTGATGTTGTAGTGCCCTTAGAGGCAAATGATAATACGGATTACCAGTTGCAAAAAGCACTGGAAACGATTCAATCCATGCAGGAGAACAGATAGACTCGGACGCGGTATATCTGTATACCGCGTCTTTTTATAAGGAGAGTACCATGTTTATAGACAGAGCAAGAATTTTTGTCCAGTCCGGTAAGGGCGGCGATGGTATGAGCAGCTTTCGTCATGAAAAGTATGTTCCCAAGGGCGGACCTAACGGCGGTGACGGCGGTCGAGGCGGCAATGTTGTCCTCGTGGCGGACCGCAATATAAATACACTTGTCGATTTTCGCTATCGTCGACTTTTTAAAGCTAAACCCGGCGGTAAAGGGGCGGGCAGTAATAAGTACGGTGCCAATGCGGATGATCTGATTATCCCTGTTCCTGTCGGCACTATCGTTAAAGATGAAGCATCGGATAAGGTCATGGCCGATTTAAGCTTTGACGGCCAAGAGGTTATTGTGGCGGCCGGAGGTAGAGGCGGTAGAGGTAACTATCATTTTAGAACCAGTGCCAACAGAACGCCGACCTTTGCCGAAAAAGGAGAACCCGGTGTAGAACGGTGGCTGCGTTTGGAATTAAAGGTATTGGCGGATGTAGGCCTTTTAGGTTATCCCAGCGTAGGTAAGTCCAGTATTTTAAGGAAGGTTTCGGCAGCCCAACCGGAAGTGGCGGCCTATCATTTCACAACCTTACACCCTATCCTTGGTGTTGTTGATTTAGAAGATCAGCGCTCCTTTGTTATGGCCGATATTCCGGGGCTTATTGAAGGGGCCGGAGAAGGTGTCGGCTTAGGACATGACTTTTTGAGGCACGTTGAACGGACGAAGGTTCTGGTTCATGTATTGGATGTAGCGGAAACGGAAGGCCGTGATGCTGTTGAAGACTTTGAAACGATTAATGCTGAATTGGCCAAGTATAGTGAAAAGTTGGCGAAGAAAAAGCAAATTGTAGCAGCTAATAAAATCGATCTTTTGACAGAAGATGATGAAAAATTAAAACGCTTAAAAAAATATATGAATGAACAAGATATAGAGGTATATCCCGTTTGTGCCGTCAGCGGTGAAGGCTTGCATGAATTGTTGGAAAGGGTTTGGACTTTAATCGGTGAATACGAGCCTGAAGCCGACGATTCGGATGAAGAAGTATTGTACAAGCCGGAGGTGAAGGCTGACTTTGAAGTTTCGCGTGATGACGACGGAGCCTTCGTAATTACGGGTATGCGTATTGAACGCCTTGTAGCCATGACAAATTTCGATGATGACCAATCTGTTCGTCGTTTCCAACGGATTTGGCGTTATATGGAATTGGATAAAATGCTGAAGGAAGCCGGCATAGAAGACGGCGACACGGTTCGTATTTATTCTACGGAATTCGAATATCATCAATAAAGGAGATACTATGCTGACAGGAAAAGATAAACGTACGTTAAAGGCCATGGCGACTCATTTGCCGTCAGTCGTACAAATCGGTAAAGACGGACTTTCCGATCCGGTTATTGACAGTACGCGTGCCGTTCTTACAGCCAGAGAGTTAATTAAAATTCATGTTTTAAACAATGCGGATTTGGATATAAAGGACGTAACGGCGGATCTGGCGGATATGCTGGGAGCGGAAACGGTACAAACTATCGGCCACTATGGAGTGCTGTTTAAAAAGAAAAAAGAAAAATCGAAGTTCGATTTTATTAAGGCATAGTCCGTCATTATGGGTATACGGGTTATTTGCGGATATCTAAGAACATTAAGACAGTACGCGTCATCGCCGAAAACGCAATATGAATACAAGCATTATGCTCTATTCCTGCTCATGATGGGGATAGTCGTATTCTTTCTCTGGGGAGGCATCTATTTGTATGACGGTTAAAAGACGTATGGGCCTTATGGGAGGTACGTTTAATCCCATACATATGGGGCATCTGATCATAGCGGAAGAAGCGAGAGAGAGATTCGCCTTGGAAAAGGTGATTTTCATTCCTTCGTATATCACACCCAATAAAGAAGTGAAAGCAGCTCCGGCTGAAGAGCGATTGCGTATGGTGGAATTGGCAGTAGAGTCAAATCCTTATTTTTCGGTAAGTGATATGGAAATACGGCAAAAGGGCATGTCGTATACGGTAAGCACTTTAAGGGCCTTAAAAGAGCGGTACGGAGATGATTGGGAGCTGTATTTTATTTCAGGAACCGATGCAGTAGCGAGTCTTCCACTGTGGTATCAACCGGAACAAATTTTATCGTTATGCCGCTTCATAGGGGCTGTCAGACCCGGAGGAATACAAAAGGCCGAAGAAGTTGTCGCTTCGTTTAAAAAGAGGGGAAAGAATATTGAACTCTTACCTGTCCCGGCAATAGACATATCGTCTACGGATATACGCAATCGCATTCGAAACGGCAAATCCGTACGGTATATGGTGCCTGAAAAGGTATATACTTATATAAAAGAGAAGAGGATGTACAGTGAATAAAAAGCTGCGTGAAAAGATTGTAGAAGATATGAAACAAAGGTTATCGGCTAAACGCTTTAAGCACGTATTGGCCGTTGCCGATGCGGCTGTCAAGCTGGCACATCACTACGGACAGAATGAAGAGAAGGCGGAGTTGGCGGGACTTTTGCATGATGCCGCTAAGGAAGAAAGCTTGAAATGCATGCAGGATTCGGCACGTATCTTGTACGGTTCCACGTTGGATGACGAGGTAATGCAACGTCCCGAATTGTTGCACGGATATGCGGCGGCAGCTTACGCCTCACTAACGTATAATATATTTGACAATGACGTACTCCGAGCCATTGCCTACCATACGACGGGGCATATAGAAATGTCCCCTTTGGAAAAAATTATTTTTCTTGCCGATTATATTGAAGTGAATCGTGATTTTCCCGAAGCGGAAGAGCTCAGAAAAATAGCCTTTATAGACTTGGATCGGGCAGTTCTAAAGGGATATGATACGACTCTGGACTATTTAATTAAACAGGAAAAAGCTATTTATACGGGAACGGTTGCCAACAGGAATGCTTTGTTGGCGGAAGTGAAAAAAGCGGACGGAGTATAAACATGACAAAAAAAGAACGAAGCGACCGCTCGCCGAGGCGCAGAAGAAAAGCGGTAGGTAGGAAGAGTACTTTCTTACGTAAAGCCTTAGGTTTGATTATCCTTTTTTTTGTCGTAGCGGGTCTGGCATTTGCCTGGCGTACGAATGGACAGAATTTGGCAGGTAAGGATGCCTTCTCCCAAACGGAAGCGGATATTCCCGTCTATACGCTTATTGTAGGCGTAGATGATGAACAACCTCAACAATGCAATTTTGTCGCCTTGGCAGCCGTAAACAAAGATAAGCACCATGTAGATCTTATTGTTCTTCCCGATAATACGAAAATAGAAGGACGAAAGGAAAAGGGACCGCAGACTTTGGCTTCCGTCTATGGTGAAGGCGGGTTGACGCTTTTACAGGCCGTAGTGGAAGATATGTTTCATGTATCTGTTAAGAATCACATTATTTTTACACAAGAATCGTTTCGTAAGCTCATGGATATGAACGGCGGTATGGATATGTATGTTGAAAAGAATATGTATCATGCCGATAATACGGGACAGACCGACATTAACTTATTTCAAGGATATCAACATTTAAGCAGCGACGAGGCCTTAGGTTATATGCGCTATCTTGACAGTGATGGGGATTTGGCGCGTGCACGAAGACAGCTGCGGTTTATTAAGCTGTTTTTGACGGAACAATTAAAACATTACGGAATGACCAATGCAGTGGAGATTTATCGCTTCTGGACGAGTGTCGATTCCGATATTTCTACTAAGGATATGGCTAAGTTGGTATATGCTTTCGGCGGCACGAATGTATCCGATTTTTCTTTTTATATCCTGCCGGGAGAGTCGTCGACGATACGTAGTGACAAAGCCTTGGATAATGCGGATTATTGGGTGTATGATCCTATAGAAGCACAAAAGCTTATAGGCATGACCAACAACTCTCTGGCTTCGGATGTGACATTCGTACCCGAACGCCCTGTCAGTTCCGGTGAAAAAGATAGTAAGGACAATAAGGACGGCAGAGGCAAGTCGACAAAAGAGGGGAATAAAAAATCCGACGGCAAGGATAATGACAAGGGTGGAGCCGGTGCTTTACCGAACACACCCAAGACTAAAGGTAGTAATCAATAAGGAGTATAAAAATGATTGAACAAAACAATGCATATGAGGTAGCCGTACGGGCTGCCGCGGATAAAAAAGGATCGGCTATTGAAGTTCTGGACATGTCGCAAACATCACTCATGGCTGACCAGTTTGTCATTGTCACGGCTAATAATGTAAAGCAGGCACAGGCTATAGCCGACAATGTAGAAGAAAATCTTAAAAAAGAAGGATTTACGGTTTATCATCGTGAGGGTTATACAACGGGACGATGGATTTTATTGGACGCCGGAGAAACGATAGTTCATATTTTCGTCTCCGACGATCGTGAATACTACGGTCTTGAACAGGTATGGGCAGATGTTCCTCGACTTAAGGTTGCAGGAGAGTAACATGGGCGTCAAGTTATGTGAAAATACGGTTGTCGAATTAAAAGTACTTCGCATAAGTGATGTAGGTGCTTTTTTAGACGGGCAAACGGGAAATACAAATGACGATATTCTCTTACATAAGAATCAACAGATTCACCCGGTTCAGCAAGGGGATACGGTGCGGGTCTTTTTGTATCATGACCCGTCGGGGCGATTGACGGCCAGTATGCGGCTGCCGAAAATCAAGATCGGACAGATCGGATATGCTCCGGTCATCAATACGACCCGTTTCGGAGCCTTTGTCGACGTAGGTACGGAACGCGGCATTTTTATGCCCTTTGCGGAAATGAAGGGTCGCCCGAAAGAAGGAGAATACGTATGGGTTAAGTTATATGAAGATAAGTCGCATCGCTTAGCAGTTACGATGGAAGTGGAAGATGAAATGCGCCGAGCTTCCGTAGCGGCAAAAGATGCAAAAATCGGCGACTGGGTAGAAGGAGCTGTTTACAATATAACGGAAAATGGAGCCTATTTAATGACCCGTGAACGTTGGATTGCCTTTCTGCATCGTAGCGAATGGACTACACCTGTCTTAATCGGTCAGATGATTAAAGGACGCATCGCATTTATACGGGACGACGGGCGCATTAATATATCCTTGCGTAAAGTTAAAGAAGCGGCTATGGACGAGGATAGTGAAAAAATAATGTCTCTTTTAGACGCTCGTAACGGTAAGATGCCCTATGGAGATAAAACGGATCCTTTGGTTATTAAAAGTAAATTCGGTCTTAGTAAGGCCGCATTTAAAAGAGCGTTGGGAAGACTCATGAAAGAAGGCCGAGTACGCCAAGATGACGGATGGACCTATGTCGTTTCTCATGACGAGTAGGACTTGGGAGGAAAAGTTATGAAATACAGAAGTACACGTTCCGATGAAAGGGTAACATCAACATATGCACTATTGCACGGATTAGCTGCCGACGGGGGGTTATATGTGCCTGAAACCTTTCCGGAAAACACGCTTGTATATGACGATATTAAAGGTAAATCATATGTTGATACGGCATGCATTGTTTTGGAAAAATTCTTTACAGACTTTAATCGTTCCGATATTCGTAAGATGGTTGAAAAGGCATATAATTCGACTACCTTTGATGACGAACGGATTGTGCCCTTGCGTTCTTTGGATACGGACGTATCTGTAGCCGAGCTTTTCCATGGTCGTACAGCTGCGTTTAAAGACTTGGCCCTTTCCTTGTTTCCGTATTTGTTGACAGCCGCCAAGGAAAAAGAAAAGGAAGTCGGCCAGATTTTAATCCTTACGGCTACGAGCGGCGATACGGGCAAAGCGGCCTTGGAAGGATTTAAAGACGTAGAAGGTACTAATATAGCCGTTTTTTATCCTGAAGACGGAGTCAGCCCCATGCAAAAGCTGCAAATGCAGACACAAGAAGGAAAGAATATTTCCGTTACGGCTATTGACGGCAATTTCGATGACGCTCAGTCGATGTTGAAACGAATTTTTACGGATAAGGAAATTAATGACTATGTAGCCGAAAATGGTGCCGTATTTTCCAGTGCCAATTCTATTAATATAGGACGCTTGTTACCGCAGATTATCTATTACGTGTTTACGTATGCATCCTTGGTTGATGACGGCGTCATCGGTGAAAAAGAATCCTTTGATGTTGTCGTACCGACAGGTAATTTCGGTAATATTTTGGCCGCTTATTTGGCAAAAAAAATGGGTATTCCCGTGGGCACTCTAATTTGTGCTTCCAACCGTAACAAGGTTTTGGCCGACTTTTTTGCTACGGGCGTGTATGATATGAATCGGGACTTTTATGTAACGACCAGCCCGTCTATGGATATTTTATTATCCAGTAATTTCGAACGCTTTTTATACTATTTGACAAACGGTGATGTAGATGCCGTTAAAGGCTGGGAAAAGGAGCTTCAGGAAACTGGAAAAATGTCCGTACCCGAAGCGCTTTTGAAAAAAATCGATCTGACCTTTGCCGGCGATTGGATTGATGATGAAGAAACAAAAAATGTCATTAATTATGCATATAATGATGAAACGTATCTCATGGATCCTCATACAGCCGTAGCTTATGGTGTGTATTTAAAAAGAAAACGTCAGGGTCTTGTGTCAGGTCGTCATACCGTTGTCATGTCAACGGCTCACCCCTATAAATTCCCGCCTGCCATGTGTCGAGCTTTGGGGGTACCTGTCGATGAAAATCCCTTTGATTCTTTGGAACGGTTGACAGCACTGTCGGGAATTGGCATACCTTACTCCTTAAAAAGGTTGCAAGACTTACCTTTAAGATTTACGAAAACCGTAGATAAGAGTGAGATGAAGAGGACAGTTACGAAATTTATTGATGATGCTACCAGGTAGAAAGAGTAGTTATAATGAACAAAGGAGTTATTTATTCGGTTTTAGCCGCCTTGGCATTTAGCTTTCAGAATGTTATCGTCAAAGATTTATCCGTATCTATGGGTACCGGAGAAATTGCATTTTTTAGAGGAACAGTAAGTGCCGTTATTATAGTGGCTCTTATGAAACTACAGGGAATTCATCTTTCCCATGAAGACCGCCCCACACTGGCACTACGAGGCGTTTTGGGTGGTGTCGGCATGGTTTGTATGTTTTACGGACTGAGGGGAGTGCCCTTGGGCGATGCGTCCATATTATCACAATTGTCGGCGTTTTTTGTCATGCTCTTTGCAGCGATTTTTCTGAAAGAAGTCATTCCTAAAAAAGCTGTTCTGCCGCTTATTTTTATTATCGGAGGAGCATCGCTGGTTGTCAGACCGTGGCATTTTGATGCTTTTAACGTCTATTCGCTCTTTGTCTTGGCACAGGCGGTTTTAGCAGCTGCTGCCTATACGACGGTCAGTAAGCTGACCGCTTCGGGAAAACATCATCAATACGAAATCGTTTTGTATTTTCTTGTTTGTGCGGCTGTAGCAGGTGCGGTGTTGATGGGAGCGGATTTTCATTGGCCCGATTTTCATGAATGGATTTTCTGTCTGATTTTAGGTATTAATTCTGTGTTGGCTCAAATCTGGATGACCCGCTCTTACATGTACGGAAACGCTGTCATTGTAAGTTTTGTAGCGTATATTGCCGTATTTTTCAATTCCCTCTGGGGATTTATTTTCTTTGACGAAGTCATGACGTCCATGACTTTGATTGGAGGAATTTTGATTATCGGCGGTTCTATGTATTTAACAAAAATGAAACATGAACGTTTAAAAAGTAAGGCCGCCTAAAAAAAGCACCTCTTTCAGAGATCTCTGAAAGAGGTGCTTTTTCATATTCGGTACAATTAAGAATCAAGAGGCAATTCATCCGGCGTAGAACAAAAAAGAAAATCGGGATTACGTTCTATAATCCAATCGGCTTGCCACTCATTGGTGATGAGCAGGACAATTCGTTGTTTATGATCTTTTACAATCATGGCGCTGTCAATATTCTTTAAGTCGCGATAATCGCGGTCTTGCGAATAAATCCATTTGGCTACGGAGTAGGGGAGACGATTCATTTCCAAGGTTACACCGTATTCGTGAAGAAGTCTGTATTCGAGAACTTCGAACTGTAATTGACCGACAGCTCCGACAATATAACTTTCCATAGAACCGGGATTTTCATAAATCTGCACAGCTCCTTCTTGAGCCAACTGAGTCATACCTTTTAGGAACTGCTTGCGCTTCATCGAATCTTTGGCACGAATGCGGGCAAAGAGTTCAGCCGGGAAGGTGGGGAAATCGGCAAAGGTGACGGGGAGTTTGCCGCTATAGAGCGTATCGCCTACGCCTAAGGATGAGCTGTCGAAGACGCCGATAATGTCACCGGGCCATGCATCTTCTACCAGAGTTCGTTCTGTAGCGAGAAATTGTTGGGGTTGCATGAGCCGAACTTGTTTACCCGATTGTCTGTGTGTGACAGTCATACCTTTTTCGAATTTTCCCGAACAAATTCTCATAAAGACAATGCGGTCATGGTGCTGCGGATTCATGTTGGCTTGAATTTTGAAAATAAAGGACGTAAACTGCTCGGACATGGGGTCTACGGAGCCTTCTTTAGTTTTACGCGGTTGCGGCTTGGGAGCCAGTTCAAGAAATTTTTCCAAGAAGGGTTTGACGCCGAAGTTGGTCATTGCCGAGCCGAAGAACATGGGTGTCAAAGTTCCGTTTTTGACTTTCTCCATGTCAAAAGCATCACCGGCAGCATCCAAGAGTTCAATATCGTCGATTAACGATTGATGAACTTCATCAGATAAGAGTTCTTTAAATGCCGGATCATCGGCGCTACCTTTAGTAGAGGCCAATTTACGTTGGCCATGGTTCGTGTCCTTTTCAAATAATTCTATAGAAGAGGCCGTACGGTCATAGATACCTTCATAACTGCCGTTAACGCCTAAGGGCCAATTCATAGGGTAAGCTCTGATACCGAGGACCGTTTCTATTTCATCCATAATGTCGAAAGGGTTACGACCGAAGTGGTCGATTTTATTGACGAATGTAAAAATGGGGATGCCGCGTTCACGGCAAACTTTAAAAAGTTTTTTTGTTTGCGCTTCGACGCCTTTAGCTACATCGATAAGCATGACTGCACTGTCGGCAGCCATTAAGGTCCGATACGTGTCTTCACTGAAATCTTGATGGCCCGGCGTATCGAGAATATTAATGCGGTGGCCTTCATAGTCAAATTGTAAAACCGAGCTGGTAACGGAAATACCGCGCTGTTTTTCAATTTCCATCCAGTCCGAAACCGCATGTTTCGATGTTTTCCGGGCTTTTACGGATCCGGCTAAATGAATGGCTCCTCCGTAGAGCAGGAGTTTTTCCGTTAAGGTTGTTTTTCCGGCATCGGGATGAGAGATGATGGCAAAGGTTCTCCGCTTATTGACTTCTTCTTGTAAAGACATGGTACACCTCGTTCGTTTTGTATAGTAACAGTAATAAATATTATATAAGTTTTTTCTTTGACGGGCAAGAAAAGGCGAGTCATTCCTCGCTGACTTATACTTATATAATTTTTAAATAAGTGGATTAGAAGACCTTATACTATGCTATAATACTGAGTATTACAATGTGTGAGGTGTGAAATGAGAATTCTTCATTGTTTAGCACAACTTCCTATGAAAACGGGAAGCGGTGTATATTTTGATACGGTACTGCGTTACATGGACGAGAGAGGTCATGAAAATGCGGCTTTATACGGCGTACAGGCTCCCTTTGATCCGGATCTTCCCTGTACGGAAACCTTTCCTGTCGTGTTTAATTCCGATGTCTTACCCTTTCCCATAGCCGGTATGAGTGACGAAATGCCGTACGACTCTACGGTGTTCGGTGCTATGAGTGATGAGGACTTACAGTTGTATATGCAGGTTTTTCGTAAACGGTTGGAAGAGGCGAAAAGAATATTCAGACCTCAAGTTGTTATTTCTCATCATATATTTTTGATGACAGCCATTGTACGTGAAGTGTTTTCGGATATTCCCGTAGTGGGTATCAGTCACGGGACGGATTTGCGCCAAGTACGCAAACATGATCGTTTTCTGACCTTTCTGGAAGGGGCTAAACGTTTAGATGCCTATTGGGCTTTGGGGGAGAATGATAAAAACTGTCTGACCGATCTTTTCGGCTTGAAACGGGAGCGCATCGAAGTGACGGGCGGCGGATTTAAGGATACAATCTTTTATGCCGAAGATGCCGATGAAGCCAAAAAAGAACGTCGTCGGCAATTGTCACCGCAAGTGGTCTATGCCGGAAAAATTTCTCGTTCAAAAGGGATTTTTGAATTTATACAAGCCTTTGTAAAGGCTCAAGTTGAATTTCAAAGACGGCATAATTCTCCTCCGGCCGAATTAATATATATAGGTAACGGTACGGACGAGCAAATTGAAGAATTGAAGCGTCTCAGTGGATATAACGAGCGGATCCGATTTTTGTCGGCTATGGCACAGCCTGATTTAGCGGCTCTTTTAAGGCAAGCCGATTTTTATACCTTACCGTCTTATTATGAAGGCATAGCCTTAACGGCTGTCGAAGCCATGGCTTGTAATTTGCCGGTTATTACGACGAAGATCATCGGTCTTATGGAATTATTGGGCCCTGTCGTAAATGAGTCAGGCTTTATCGAGTATGTAGATCTGCCGCGGTTATATGATGTAGACAGACCGGTTGAGGAAGACGTCCCGGCATATATAGAAAGATTGACCGAGGCCTTATTACGCCAATTTGAAAAGTGGGCTATAGGAGAGGTAATGCCTCCTCACGTGCGAGAAGCCGTGGAAAGTCACTCATGGCATCATCTTATAGAGGAAATGGAAGCACGTTTGATGGCATTAATTCATAAGTATAAGCGAACTTAAGTAGGTATTTGATTTCCATTACGTCTATTCAATAATACAATAGGAGCATATATTCAGACGTAGTGAGGTGAGGATGTAGTTCATCAAGAACCCATTTGGGCTCGTAAATTTATTTTCTTGATTTGCCGTATGGGTTATTTATTTGTTTCAGCCTCTTATAGTTGTCGCTTCTTTTTGGCAGGACAAGAAAGGAATAACGGTCTAACTCGAATTTATGTATTTTATGTGTATACATGTATGTTGAGGATTTACACGAGTATTTAAATACCGTATAATTTATCGTAGTAAGAGGTTATTATTCATGTATTCAGGGTTAGTATAAACCTAAGGAGGATGATGGATATGGCTCGACCGACAGTGACGGAAATTACGGAAAATTATACGAAACGTCCTGTTTGGGCGGAAATCGACTTGGACAGAGCCGCCGAAAATATGCGTGAAATTCGCCGCATTACCGGGAAGGACCGCTTAGTGACAGCCGTTGTTAAAGCGGATGCATACGGACACGGTGCCGTCATGTTGTCCAAGGTGTTCTTACAAAACGGAGCGGATCGCTTAGCCGTATCCAGTCTTGATGAAGGAACGGAACTGCGGCGGGCAAAAATCACGGCGCCTATCCTTATTTTAGGGCATACGGCAGGAGAACGGGCCGAAGAATTGTTGGATAATGACATTGAACCGGCTGTTTTTTCTTACCGTGATGCGGAAATGTTTTCTCGGAAAGCTGTAGAAACGGGGCGTGAAGTCAAAATTCATATTGCAGCCGATACGGGAATGTGTCGTATCGGGTATGTTCCCTCTCCCGAAGCGATAGAAGAAGTCAAAAAAATTGCCGCCTTGCCGGGAATTACCATGCAAGGAATTTTTACACACTTTAGTGAAGCCGATATTGCGGATAAAGAATGGGCACACGAACAGCATAGCCGTTTTTCAGCTTTTATCGATGCATTGAAAGGGGCAGGTGTTACTTTTAATATTCATCATTGTTGTAATAGTGCCGGAACATTGGAACTTCCCGATTTTCATAGAGAAATGATTCGGCCCGGTATTATTCAATACGGATACGATGCCTCCAAAGAGGTGCTTGTGACGGGCACGAAGATTAAACCCGTCATGTCTCTTCGCTGTTGTATTACCCATCTCAAAACTATATATGAAGGCGATTGCGTAGGTTACGGCCGCCACTTTACGGCCAAGGGTCCTACGAAGATTGCTACGCTTCCCATCGGATATGCCGACGGATACAATCGGGCTCTTTCGTCAAAAATCGATGTTATCGTACACGGAGTGAGAGCTCACCAAGTAGGGAATATTTGCATGGATCAATGTATGATCGACGTAAGTCATATTCCCGATGTGAAAGTCGGCGATGAAGTCGTTCTTTTCGGAGAACAGGGAAGTGAATGTGTAAGTGCCGATGAAATTGCCGATACGTGTCATACGATTATTCATGAAATTACGTGTAACATTAATCGGCGTGTACCGCGTGTTTACGTACAAAACGGAAAGATTGTACAACGATTGGAATACTTGACTCAATCATAATATGTCAGGTTATATCGGCAGTCTCTTCATAGAGGCTGCCGTTTTATATAACAAATATAAAACAAAGGAGAGAAAGTTATGCAGGAATTTCAAGCTTTTTTGGCGTCCACACCCGTATTTGCCTTTTTCATCTTATGTGCTCTGTATGCCATCGGTGAATTTATCGGTACGTATACGAAGGCATGGATTCCGTCCGTCTTCATTATTGCTATTTTATTTCTTGTAGGATACTGGACATTCTTACCGAAAGACATCGTTAAGATGGGCGGTTTAGGAGCGCCTTTGGGCGGGATTATTGCAATCATGTTGGCTATTACTCACATGGGTACGGCTATTAGTCTTAAGGAGCTGTCAAAACAATGGAAGGTCATTGTTGTTTGCCTGGCAGGTCTTTTCGGCATGGTTGTATTTTGCCTGGTTCTGGGGCTCTTCAATGTCATTGATTTCAACTACATTGTTGCAGGCTTACCTCCTTTGACAGGCGGTATCATTGCTGCGACGATGATGCAGACGGCAGCTGCCGAACTGGGCCTTGAAAAGGTAGCTATTCTGGCTATTTGCATGTACGTATGCCAGGGGTTTGCAGGGTATCCTTTGACGGCTATTATGCTGAAAAAGGAAGGTAACAAACTTTTGAAAGAATACCGCGAAGGTAAGCGCAAAGACGATGCGGCAGTAGGCGATATTGATGCGGAAAACGGTAAATTTACAGCTGAAGAAGCACCGAGAAAAACCCTCTTTCCGCAGGTCCCGGATAAATACTATTCGGTCAGCTACTCCTTAGCAACCCTTGCTATTATAGGTACCTTATGCCTTGTTGTCGGCAGTTGGACCAAGTCGTTTATGGGAGCTTATGCAATCAATCCGGCAGTATTGGCTCTTATTTTCGGTATTATCGCCACGGAATTGGGTTTCCTTCGTCCCAATATTCTCGTTAAAAACGGCTGCTTTAATTTCATCATGTTCATCTTGATGGTCTTTATTTTCGGGGGACTTAGCAGTGCTACACCTGAATTGTTGGCAGAAATTCTCGGACCTATGGTGCTTATTATTGTAGTCGGTGTAATCGGCATGGTTATTTTGGCTTATTTTGTATCGAAGTTCTTGAAGATGAGCCCGTATATGGCTATTGCTACAAGCCTTACGGCACTTTACGGATTTCCGCCTAACTATGTATTAACCGATGAATGCACGACGGCTTTAGCCAAAACAAAGGAAGAAAAGAAAATGCTAATGGACGAAATGTTGCCGCAAATGATTGTCGGCGGTTTCGTTACCGTAACGATTACGTCCGTTATTATCGCATCTCTTTTCATTCCGCTCTTACAACCGTAAGAGTTATATATAAGGGGGACTTAGTATGAATTTTAAAGATAAAATGCCGTCTTATCATGACTATGTCATTGCTATGAGACGCGAGTTTCACCGTATTCCCGAACTGAGTTTTGCCGAACATGAAACGACAAAACGTATCGGTGAAAAATTGAAGGAATTAAATATTCCCTTTGAAATCAATCCGGAAAAAAACACGGGTCTTATCGGGGTTATTAAGGGTGATAAACCCGGTCCGGCAGTAGCTTTAAGAGCTGATATCGATGCCTTGCCCGTAACGGAAGATACGGGTCTCGACTTTGCGTCGGAACATAAAGGGGTCATGCATGCTTGCGGTCATGATAATCATATTGCTATGTTGTTGGGTGCCGCTAAGATGCTTAAAGACGTACAAAGCGAATTGTCCGGCACGGTATATCTTGTTTTCCAGCCGGCTGAAGAAATCGGCGTCGGAGCTCCGTATATGATGAACTTCGGCGACTGGTTCGAAAAAAGCGGGGCTATCTTCGGAGCCCATATTTGGGGCACCTTCCCGGCAGGTAAAGTCGGTGTTCGCAAAGGTGAAGAAATGGCGGCTACGGAACAATTTACGATTCGTATTAAGGGAAAACAGTCTCACGGATCCCAACCCCAACTCGGCGTCGATGCGGTTCTCATCGCCTCGGCTACGGTCATGAACCTTCAAGGTATTGTGGCAAGACAGATTAGCCCTCTCGATTCGGTAGTAGTGACGGTCGGTACGATTCATGGCGGCGACCGTTGGAATATTGTGGCCGGCGAGGCTGTATTGGAAGGAACGGTTCGACATTTCAATAATGAGATCAGCAAAAAGGTAGAGCACTCCATTCGGCTGATTGCAGAATCTACGGCTCAGGCCTATGGCGGTACGGCGGAACTCGAATATCATTCGACGGTTCCTCCTACGGTTAACGACGAAGCATGTACTGTCGTTGTTGAAGAGGCTGTAACGGATGTACTCGGCAGGGACGCTCTCTTTGAATGTGAAAAAAATATGGGCAGTGAAGATTTTTCCTTCTTCCAGGAAAAGAAGCCCGGTGCGTATTTCTTTGTAGGGAACTATAATGAAGAAAAAGGTACCGTTTGGTCTAATCACAGTAATCACTTCACATCCGATGAAGAGGTTCTTACGGGAGGTGCAGCGGTATACGCACAAATTGCCGCTTCATACTTGGAAAAACATTCGTAAAACAAAAAAAGAGGACTGCATAGCAGTCCTCTTTTTTTGTCGGTTTGATACGGTAATCCTATAAATGATCGTGAGGATAATGTATATGAAATTCTCCCTTGTATTTAGTAGCTGTCATATCATGACGGCGTACTTTATCGAACATTTGGGAACGAGCCGTTGTTGTATCATCCGAGTTACCGTGTTTACCGCCGAAAAGCGCAAAGTCGGTCTTACCCAAGGTGTACATGACCTGAATATAGAACTCGCCCGAGTGTCCCGAAGGCTTGTTATAGCCCGTATCGACGGCAATATGAGGCGTAAGATTTATTTCCGTACCTATTTTATAGCCGTCTTTATAGGTGTTGAAGGTATGGAGTAACTTGCCGTATAGACCGCGGACATCCCGGTGGATATTCCAGTGATATCGATTAATATAAGGTCGCAGATAACGAGCATTTTTAAAAGTTCGGGAATAACCGATATCATATCCCGAAGCCGTCATAGAGCGACTTGTGTGGACTAAGGATACGCCCGTATCAGGTGTATTGTCAGGTGTATTGTAAGGAGCCGGATAGGGCTCATCTATTGTGCTCTCCGAATAGAAGAAATCTCCGTTTCCTAAGTGTTTATAAAAATTGGCATAAAACTTATTTTGGCCTACTACATATTCGGCTCCCACACCGGCACGTCTGTAGTTATCCTTAAAAGAATAGTCGTAGAAAGCGTTGGCTCCTACATAGGCGTTTTCGTTTCGGCTTAAGTGGCGATAGCCCAAACCGATACTGCCCGTCGTACCGATGCGATCGTATCGGTTGACCTGACGCTCTTCATAGATGACAGTGCCGGACCCCGGAACAGGCTGGTTTACGTATTCGTCATAAGTAAAGACGTCACCGAAATTGGAAGAAACACTGCCTTGAATGAACACGAGGTCTTTCGACGTTTTTTCATCGTAGTGACCCAAAGGTTGTAAGGTTTCTAGGGCATATTGAGGCTCGTGATTCGTCTGAAATTTGGCTTTTATGTCCGTTCGATCGAGCCAATTGTGGGTTAAGGGCATTTCCTTTTCAGTTGAAAGTGTTTCGGCACCTGTCGCATAAGCGGATGAACCTACGCTACAGATGAGAAGACAGGAGAGTATGGCCCCTTTAACATTAAACTTATTATTCACGTATAAAACTCCTTATAATTTTTTCTATGCTCATATTGAATTATATATAAGCATCCTGAAAAATACAAGTAACTGATAATATTTTGTGATAAAGAAATATACTCTTTATAAAATATTCATACTTAAGTCGGCAATATTGCCGACTTAAGTATGAATAAAATTCGATAGTTAACATATTTGATTATTTCCAAATAAGGACGAGAGGAAGGCCGAATTCCTTTTTGAAAGATTTCGTAAATTCCTGCATGGCGTAATCGGCACTTTCATAGGGAGCCCCGTCTTTGGCATGGAGGATAATGATGACTACGTCGTCTTTAATTTCCACATCCATTCTTTCCACAATATTTTCATACGTATGGTCCGAGGCTTCGGCCAAAGCCAGAAGTACGGACATTTTGCGAATAACGGCCCATTCGTCATCAGAGGGAATATTGGCATATTTATAGGCTCTTTGAATTTTACGACTGATGCCGTGGTGAAAGCCTGCAATAAAGGCCGTCATCATTTGTTCTCTTTGGGTCATGCCGTATAAGGGGGCATGGCCGATAATGAAGGCCGAGTGACGGGCATGATTGTAAAAGTTTACGCGCTTACCGATGTCATGCAAGAGAGCCGCCGTGACAAGTAATTCGCGAATTCGGTCGTTGCATTTATGCAAGGGATTCAGTCCGTCAAAGAGCATGGCCGATACCTTGGCTACTTGATTTAAGTGCGGCCGATTCAAGTCGGCAATATTTCCCAAGTAGTTATTAATACTGAAGGCCAGAATATTGTCGAGACGGGGACTTTTCATTTTATACATCTTCGCATAATACTCAAAGAAAAGACCTTCACGCAAACCGCACCCGCTGACGATTAGTTCGTGGGCACCCACCAAATCAAATATGGTTTTAATGACGGCACCGCCGGCAATAATAACATCGCTTCGTTCGCTTGACAGACCGGGTACCTTCTTGCGAGCCGCCGGCGTTTTTTCGACAAGCATCCGGAAAATTTTTTCAAAATCTTCATGTAACAAGAGGTAGTTATGAATGGTCGGTAGCTCATAGTTGCGGGCCCGTTGATCCATTTTAGCAAAGTTGCGGGCCGTGCCGCCGATACCGACAAGGGGGAGCGACACGTCTTTTAGCCACGATACTTCGGCTAAGGTTTTGCGTAAAAACTTCAAACACGTGTGTAAGCGATCTTCCGAGACGGCCCCGGACGTGTCAAATCGTTCCGTAATAGTGACGGCACCGACGGGGACGGATACGGCATGAACGATATTGCGATCTTTAACCAGCGTTAATTCGACGCTGGCACCCCCTAAGTCGAATAGGATAAAATCTTGAATATCAATAGTGTTAATAGCGCCCAAGTAACCTAAATAAGCTTCGCGTTCACCGGCAATGACGGACATGGAAATACCCGTTTCTTTTTTGATTCTTTCCAGAAAGAGTATACCGTTATCGGCATTGCGAACAGCTGCCGTAGCAACGGCCAGGCAAGTTTTGATTCCCTTAATATCCATAATATGTTTATACACATGAAGACTTTTTAAAGCCTTAGCCATGCCTTCTTCCGTAAGAGAACCTGTACGTGATAAGCCCTGACCCAGACGAATGGTTTCCTTGTCCTGATAGACAAAAGAATAGGCTTTGTTGTCCTTAATTTGAGCAATGACGAAGCGAATGGAGTTTGACCCCATGTCGATAATGGCTATATGTTCCATAGTAACCTCATTTCCGTAGTGACGGTGTCTTTTTATTTATTGTACAGATAAAAGGGCGAAAGATAAAGGGATGAAGAACAAATCTTTTTGGCATCAGTTCTTTAATGAATATATGAAAAGTTTTTATGTGTGTACTATAATATATATGAAATGAAGGTGCTTTGACCTGTAAAGGACGGTAATATTGATGATTCATGCAAAGGAAAATAGATATTTAAACCGTGAATGTACGTGGATAAACTTTAATGAGCGAGTGGTTAACGAGGCTGCGATTTCGTCTATTCCTTTATTGGAACGAGTTAACTTTCTATCTATCAGTGCTTCTAACAACGACGAATTTTTTATGATTCGCGTAGCCGGTATTAAGCATTTATTGGCAGAACAGATAACTCGTAAGGATATTGCCGGCTTGACACCGAGGGAGCAGTTTGAAGCCATTCAATTGATGGAACATTCTCAGTGTCGCCGTCAATATAAAATTTATAGAGACGTTAAAAAGCGATTGTCGGCAGAGGGGATTCATATTATTTCCTTTGATGAGGCCAATGAAGAAGAAAAACTTTATTTGGAAAAATACGTAAAGGAAGAAATCTACCCTGTAGTTACACCCTTGGCTGTCGATACGGCCCACTTTGTACCTTTCTTGGCGAGCTTATCTTTAAACTTAGCCGTATTTTTGCAACGTGAAGGCGGCGGCCTGACGAAGGCGGCCGTACTTCCCGTTCCGTTAAAAACCGTACCGAGACTCATTGAAATACCGCAGAAAAGGGGTGGCCATACCTTTGTCTTTTGCGAGGATCTCTTAGCGACTTACGGTCATCTTTTTTTTCCGGGATATATAATTACGGAGATCAAGCCCTTTAGATTGACTCGCGATGCCGATTTGGAAATCAGTAAGGATGCCGCAGACCTGTTGGCGGAAGTAAAAAAATCGCTGAAAAAACGAAAAAAAGGGGCCCCTGTTCGCCTGGAAACGGACTGTCGTGTCAGTCCGGCCATGCGACACTTTTTAAAGACCGTGGCTGACGTGGAAGAAGCTGACATTTATG
>NZ_JAQCUN010000199.1:895-1658 GCF_027685385.1 Megasphaera sp. AF13-6AC | reverse complement strand
CAGTAATTGATAACTTACATTTAAGGAGGAATTAGACATGCCTAGAAAAGGCCCCGTGCCGAAGCGCGATGTATTGCCGGATCCGGTATATCATTCCAAACTCGTTACGCGCTTCATTAACAAAGTAATGTTGGACGGTAAAAAGGGTGTTGCCGAATCCATCGTTTATGATGCATTCGATATTATCCGTTCCAAAATGAATAAAGACCCTATGGAAGTATTTGAACAGGCTTTAAACAACGTTATGCCTGTTTTGGAAGTTCGTGCTCGCCGTGTCGGCGGTGCTAACTACCAGGTTCCCGTTGAAGTTCGTGCAGATCGCAGATTGTCCCTCGGTATCCGTTGGACTGTAGGCTATGCGCGTAAACGCGGTGAACGTACAATGAAAGAAAAACTTGCTGCCGAATTGATGGACGCATTCAACAATACCGGCGCCGCTATCAAAAAGAAAGAAGATACTCATAAGATGGCGGAAGCAAACAAAGCGTTCGCTCATTATCGTTGGTAAGAGTAAGTTACTACTATTGAGGAGTGGAAGAACATCGTGGCAAGAGAATATTCCTTGGAAAAAACAAGAAATATCGGTATCATGGCTCACATCGATGCCGGTAAAACCACGACGACGGAACGTATCCTTTTCTATACCGGCCGTGTACATAAGATCGGCGAAGTCCATGACGGCGCCGCTACTATGGACTGGATGGCACAGGAACAGGAACGCGGTATTACGATCACGTCCGCAGCTACGACAGCTCATTGGAAA
>NZ_JAQCUN010000199.1:0-885 GCF_027685385.1 Megasphaera sp. AF13-6AC | reverse complement strand
CGCCTTTTTTTGCCGGTTGCGATTGACTGCCGCAGGCCGTAAGAAAGAGTAGGAATAAGGACATCAAAAGAAATAGTGAAAGCAGTCGTTTTTTCATAAAAGCCTCCTTAGAAAAAATGAACATAGGGTTTCCAGGTATCATACTTTACTTAAGAATATCATAAATGATATTTATTCTCAAATAAAAGAGGAGAAATCGGTGAAGTCAGTTTTCATAAGACAAGGAATGTGAAATACCCGGAAACGTGTAATAATGAACGGTGAATTCGTGCAGGTTATCGGTGCAAAAGGATTGACAGACAAAAGGGGGAATGATAAAATACGTAAGTGTTGCAGTGTGTGCAACATTTATTTTTGCGGGTAAGGGGTGTGTTTCGTGAGCTTGGAAAGTTTGCGTACGGCGAGAAAAACAGTCGGTGCGAAACAAACGTTAAAGGCGATGAAGCGGAACGAAGTGTCCGCAATATATATTGCTAAAGACAGCGATGAGGCTGTCGTTCGTCCTTTGACGGACTGCGCCGCCCAAGCGGACATAGTCGTCGATTCGACATATACTATGGAAGAATTGGGTGAGGCCTGCCGCATTAAAGTAAAGGCGGCAGCCGTAGGTCTGTTAAAGTAATTTCGGTAATATCATCTAAAGGGACATTCCCGGTGATGATTACAAATATAAATCTAATTGTTTAGAGAGGAGGTGCCCATATGCCGACAATTAACCAATTGGTTCGTAAAGGTCGTCAGACATCCGTTAAGAAATCGACGGCTCCGGCCTTGAAAGAATGCCCGCAAAAGCGCGGTGTCTGCACTCGTGTGTACACAGCTACGCCGAAGAAGCCTAACTCTGCTTTGCGTAAGGTTGCTCGTGTTCGCTTGACGAACTCTATC
>NZ_JAQCUN010000198.1:1404-1660 GCF_027685385.1 Megasphaera sp. AF13-6AC | reverse complement strand
ACGAGCAAGGTATTTGCACCGGATAATGAAGCAATTGTAAACGCACAGAAAGAATTACAAACGGCTTCCCAGGATATGCAGAAGCAGTTTGAAGAACAGTCCGCCAATATGTCGGACGAAGAAAAAGCTCAACTCTTCCAAAAGATGCAAGGCGAAATGTCCGATAAGCAGGAAGCTATTCAAAAGGGCTTGAAAGACAAATTGGAAACAGCTGTAGGCAGCGTCGCTTCGACTAAGGGCTTGAGCCTTGTTGTCG
>NZ_JAQCUN010000198.1:0-1394 GCF_027685385.1 Megasphaera sp. AF13-6AC | reverse complement strand
TGTCGATAAGAGCGTAGTCCTCTACGGCGGTCAGGACATTACGGACCAGGTAGCTAAACAATTATCCTCCAAGTAACGTCGATGGATAAAAATAAGCGCAACGTGGCGGCAGGCGGAGCCATTGTCCTTTTAGTGTTGTGCCTTTTGGCGGGTATCTATGCTTGGAAACACAAGACACCTGATGAACCGGCGACACAGGGACCTGTCTATGCCTATGCCGATACGGAGCATATTATGATGAGCCATCCCGATTACGCCGTCTATCACCGGTTGGAGCTGGAGTATAATGCCATGGTAGCACAGTACCAGTTCGAACAATGGCATTACACGCAACAAGCCGGAAAAGACGGACAAGTTCTGCAAAAGGCTCAATCTATGAGTATCATGGGTGCAGCCGCGGCCGAAGAAGAATTGAAGGCCAAGGCGGCATTGAAAGAGGCGGACTTAAACAGTGCGTTACAGCAAAAGTACGAGTCATTGCTAAAGGAAAAAGAGCAGCGTCTCCCGTCTCTAAACGATGCGGATCGGTTGAAGGCCGTCAATCTACAGCTTCAACTGAATACACTGGCTATGACAAAGGAACAAAGAGAAACGGCCAGAAATGAATTGATTGCCCTGCTTCGCAAAAACGGCGGCACCGATTCGGAACGGGCTGTTGCGGAAGCGGAAGCCGAAATGGCTCCTTATAAAGAAAAGGCGAAAAAAGAGTTACAAGACTATGTAGAGGCCCAACGGGCAGAGTTGCAAAGTCGTCAGGATGCGAACGATAACTTGTTAAAGACCCAATTGGCAGGACTTCAAAATACGCCGGATCCGGCGATTTGGAATGATGAATGGAAGTCCAAGCTGGATGCGAAAAAGCAGGAAATGGATGACGCAAAGTCGAAAATTATGGATGATATTCGCGATTGTGCCGCACGAGTGGCACAAGAGCAGGGAATTGACATGATTTTCAGCGATTATGTAGGTATCGGTACGGCAGAAGACGTGACTGATGATATTATTGCCAAGCTGGCATAACAGGGAGGCCCGAAGAATGAAAGGTGCAAAGAAAAAACTTACGGCCCTGATTCTTACCGTTTTGACGGCAGGGATTTTGGCAGGTTGCGGCAGTGCCGACAAAGTCGGTGTTGTCGATACACAGAGAGTGCAAAAAGAAGCACCCTTGGCTAAGCAGTATGTAGAAAAACACGAACAGAAGGTTCAGGAAATTAATAAGAAGTTGGCAGAAGAAAAACTGTCCATGAGTGATGAAGACTTCCAAAAGGAACAGCAGAAACAAAAGCAGGAGTTGGATATTTACAGTGCCGGCCTGCAACGCCAATTTAAATCCGATTTGGATCAGAAGTTGGCGGAAATTGCCAAGAATAAGGAAGTCGGCATTATTGTCGATA
>NZ_JAQCUN010000197.1:0-1674 GCF_027685385.1 Megasphaera sp. AF13-6AC | reverse complement strand
TTCTTTTGAATATTTTGACATAAAAAACTGCACCTCCAAAAATTGTGTCCAATTTTTGGAGGTGCAGTTCACTTTGAAGGTCTCTGTTTTTCATATTGCTTATTCTTCAATAAAACCGGGTGTGGAGAGATAACGGTCTCCGCTGTCGGGTAAAACAACGACGATGGTTTTACCGGCATTTTCCGGGTGCTTTGCCAATTCGGTTGCAGCGTAGACGGCTGCTCCACCGGAGATGCCGATGAGAAAGCCTTCCGCTTTAATAAAGGCTTGAGCCGTCTTGAAAGCCGCATCATTGTCGACCGTAACTATTTCGTCATAAATTTTCGTATCCAAGGTTTCAGGGATGAAGTTGGCACCGATACCTTGAATCTTATGCGGTCCGGCATGTCCTTCGGAAAGTAGAGGCGAACCGGTCGGTTCGACGGCGACAACTTTGACAGCGGGATTTTTGCTCTTTAAATACTTACCGGTGCCTGATAAGGTACCGCCTGTACCGACACCGGCAATGAAGATATCTACCTTTCCGTCCGTATCTTCATAAATTTCCGGACCTGTCGTTTCAAAATGAACCTGAGGATTTACGGGATTGGTAAACTGGCCGGGAATAAAGGATCCGGGGATTTCTTTTGCTAATTCGGCAGCCTTGTCGACAGCCCCCTGCATTCCTGTAGAACCGGGCGTAAGTACGATTTCGGCACCGTAAGCGGACATGAGTTTACGGCGTTCGGCCGACATGGTTTCCGGCATGGTCAAAATGATGCGATAGCCTTTAGCCGCTGCGACGGCTGCTAAACCGATACCCGTGTTACCGCTGGTCGGTTCAATGATTACGGAACCTTCTTTTAGCAGGCCGTCTTTTTCAGCCGCTTCAATCATGCCTTTAGCAATACGGTCTTTTACGGAGCCTGCCGGATTAAAAGCTTCGGCTTTAACAAGAATTCTTGCATGGCTTTGAATCTGTTTGTTATAACGTTGCGGTTCAAGTAAGGGTGTGCGCCCGATTAAGTCTAATGTAGAAGTAGCTATTTTTGTCATGGTAAATGTCTCCTTTTATATCTTAGCGAATATAGTTTTTAATTATCCTCTGCCTATGAAGCGACAACATCGCTTACAGAGAATAAATTTTTCAAATAGTTGTTTCATAGTTATCGCTTCCCCCCTTGCAATACGGTCGGTGCTATTGGTGATGTGCCGTATTATGACGAATGTTGGAGTTCCATGAGTCCAAATCATTCAGGCGTTTTTGTAAAAAGCACACTTGTTGCTTCAGCTCGGCAATTTCCTCTTCCAACGGATCGGGAAGACTGGTATGATCCAAGTCAATATCCTGTTCCGTAAGTACTCGGCGAATTCGCTTGCCCCGCTGTGAAACGATATGCCCCGGAATGCCGACGACTGTCGAATATGGCGGAACCTCTCTTAAGACGACCGAGCCGGCACCTATTTTTGAGCCTTCTCCGACGGTAAAAGAACCGAGAACCTTGGCTCCGCTGGCAACGACCACACCGTCTTCTATGGTCGGGTGCCGTTTCCCCTTTTCCTTACCTGTGCCGCCGAGGGTAACCCCCTGGTAGAGTGATACATTATTGCCGATAATAGTTGTTTCTCCAATGACAATGCCTGTACCGTGATCGATGAAAAGTCCTTCGCCGATGCGGGCACCGGGATGGATTT
>NZ_JAQCUN010000196.1:1301-1692 GCF_027685385.1 Megasphaera sp. AF13-6AC | reverse complement strand
GGCTATGTCACAACAAACAGTTGATAAATAGCCATTTTTATAGGGGAGTATCAGAACTCCCCTACAAACTGTTATTTGCAGTTATCTATACTCATTTGGAATTTCGATATGAAGTGTCTCACACAATAACTTCACATCATGTGCATCATTTTCATCAAACTCGTATCCCAGATGGAACATTACTTGACTATATGGTTCAATACAGGAAACCTCTATTTCCTCAATTCTTCCTTTACCCGAAAAAGTTTCTACCGGAAAACAATCCCCATCATAAAGAATTTCACCTTCGTCCGTATATTCAAAACAATGCAAATCAATAATTCTGTTTTTCAAATCTTCCCATACAGTATGGTTCAATGTTGTATATTCCATCTTAATCTCATAAAAGCCA
>NZ_JAQCUN010000196.1:0-1291 GCF_027685385.1 Megasphaera sp. AF13-6AC | reverse complement strand
GGCTCTGTCACAACAAATGGTTGATTTTGACGAGAAATAGCGTATAATAATAGTAAGAAACAGTACCACCGAAGGAGGTAATTGGATATGCCTACTATCAAAGACGCATTAGATATTATCGGTAAGTTGACTGTCGCAGAGCAGGAAAGCCTTAAAACAATGCTTTTAAGTCCTGCCTTTGTAAAGTCTTTGAATATTGAAGATTTCGTAGCAAAGGAACGCTTTGCAAATGGTCGTGTATGCCCTCTTTGTGGCTGTATCCATGTGGTTCGCAATGGTCATCGTAAAGATGGCACACAGCGATATGTATGTAAGGATTGTGGCAAGTCCTTCGTGATTGCTACGAACTCCATTGTGTCTGGTACAAGAAAAGACTTGTCCGTGTGGGAGCAGTACATTGATTGTATGATGAATGGCTTATCCATTCGTAAGACTGCTGTTGCTTGTGGGATTCACAGAAACACCGCATTCCTTTGGAGACACAAGATTTTGGATGCACTTCAGAATATGGCAGACGATGTTACCCTTGACGGCATTATTGAGGCTGACGAAACTTTTTTCGCCATCTCGTACAAGGGCAATCATAGCAAGAGTAAGACATTTGCTATGCCACGCAAGGCTCATAAGCGTGGTCATTCTACACATATCAGAGGCTTGTCCCAAGAAAAGGTATGTGTTCCTTGTGCGGTTAATAGGAATGGCTTGTCTATCTCCAAGATTACGAATACTGGTAGAGTTTCTACAAGAGATTTACATCATATTTATGATGGTAGGATTAAGACCAATTCCACTCTTGTTACGGACAAGATGAACTCCTATGTGAGATTTACAAATGCCAATGGCATTGACCTTGTGCAGTTAAAGACTGGCAAAGCCAAGAAAGGCATTTATAATATCCAACATATCAATAGCTACCATAGCCAGCTAAAGAGGTTTATGCGTGGCTTTAACGGTGTTTCTACCAAGTATCTGAACAACTATCTTGTGTGGAATAACCTTGTAAATTACGCCAAAGAAAGCGACATGGAGAAAAGGAACATCTTCTTAACTTTCGTTTTGGCAACATTGAAAACTGCTAAATGCAGAGATTTATCAAACAGACCAGCAGTTCCTCTGGTCGCCTAATTAGAATTTGTGGAGATGATAAGATGGTCAATATAACAGATGTAAAACAGATTCTTCAATTTGCAATAGATGCGGAGATTAAAGTCTTTCTTGATGGTGGCTGGGGTGTAGATGCTCTTCTTGGATATCAGTCAAGAGCCCATAATGATATTGACATTTTTGTAGA
>NZ_JAQCUN010000195.1:1397-1714 GCF_027685385.1 Megasphaera sp. AF13-6AC | reverse complement strand
GATAATTCCCGGATCGGCCAAAGGATTGCGTAAAATGCCTTGTAATATACACCCTGCCAAGGCCAGATTCGTTCCTGTAAGAGCCGCACAAATAACACGAGGCATACGAATGTAATAAATAATCCGATAGTTTTCCGATTGTGTTACTCCCTGTATAACCTCGAATACTTCCCGTAGCGTAATAGGAACGGCACCGGCGGCTATACCGATAAACAAAGATCCAATTAAAGCTACCGTGCCTGCAAGCAGAGTTAAATAACGCCGCTTTTCTTTACTGCCGTCTATGGTTGCGGTATTGCGGCTCATTGCGCGCCCCC
>NZ_JAQCUN010000195.1:0-1387 GCF_027685385.1 Megasphaera sp. AF13-6AC | reverse complement strand
ATTGCGCGCCCCCGTTTTCATACAGGTCCGTATACAAAACGGAAAGCGCCTTGGCAATACGGGTCCCCGGGTTAACGGAGAACAAGTCTCCCGACAAATAATATACGTGCCCCGTCTTAACAGCCGTCACGCCTTGCCAGAGAGAGTTTTCCGCTAAATCTTTTTTAAAGCTTTCAACCAGGGTCGGGTCGGGCATCATGCTTATAAAAAGAATATCCTGAGGATCTTGTTTCACAATGTATTCCATACTTAAAGGCACAAAACTGTCTTCTACCGGCGAGGTTCCGTCGGCAATATTCACGGCACCCAGCTGAGTCAACAAATCACCGCTGAAAGATTTGCTCGTAGCCATGCTGAAGCTTCCGGGAGTGCCGAATACAATAAGTGTCCGAGGCGGCGTCTTTCCCTTAGTTTTGTCCACCACAGCCTTGTATTCTCCTTCTATTTTTTCTTTTTCAGCTGCCGCCGTATCTTCATGACCGGTCAATTCGCCGAAAAAGGTCAACGTGTTCAATACATCTTCGTATGAATTTAAGTTATTAATGTATAAAGGTATTCCCGCTTTTTGCAATGTATCTCGAATACCTGTTTGAAAAGGAACGTTGACTCCAATTACTAAATCGGGCTTTAAGGAGAGAATCTTTTCTATATTCGGGTTGTGAATCATTCCCACTTCAGGAATGTCGGCAATCTTCTCCTTTAAATCGGGGGCAAAGGACGACGACGACGGTTTCCCCACAGCCGTACCGCCGGCTGCATAATACATATCTAAATTAGATGCATTTAAAAAGACTACCCGTTTCGGATGAACGGGAATGGATACTTCAGTACCCGTGCCGTCTGTGACAGTCCGCACTGTCTGGGTTTCCGTTCCGCTTTGCCGCATTCCCATCCATCCGACAAGGCCGACAAGACAAATAGCCAATATAGCCAGTATGATCTTAACCGTTCTGCCCATAAAACCACCTCTTATATTTTCTTTTAATTTACGTATAACTTTCCTACATAATCTTACAAAAATTGATACCGTATGTCAATTAGTTATACAAAAACTATTGAGTTGTCATGCCAATAAAAAATACCGATTATCTTAGAAAGACAATCGGTATTTTTACCGGATCCGGAAGGTTCTGCCTTTTCGGGCCCATTTCTTTATTCATCTTTTTCTATTATTATTCTTTTCTTTCGTGACGATCAATTTCCGTCTTTACTTTTTCAAGCAACGCTTCAGGTTCGAAGCCGCCTCTTTGAGCCACCATATCCAGGGTAGCAATCCGCCCCATGGCGGCAAAGACAACAGGATTTTTCAGTTTAGAGTAAGTGGGAGACAAGGCGATGAACCATTCTTTTAAATACGGATACTTGTCAAAGAGACCCGCCATAGTTA
>NZ_JAQCUN010000194.1:0-1741 GCF_027685385.1 Megasphaera sp. AF13-6AC | reverse complement strand
CGCGAATTTCCGCTTCATCCTTTATGCCGCCTAAGGAAACACGTACATACTTACGCCCCATAGCCGAGGCAATGGAGCGGGCAATACTCGTTTTACCCGTACCGGGCGGACCTACAAGGCATAAAATAGGACCCTTGGCCGAATCGGTTAACTGCCGTACGGCCAAGTATTCAATAATCCGTTCCTTCACCTTTTCCAACCCGTAGTGATCATGTTCCAATACGGTCTGCGCATTTTTCAAGTCCCCATTATCTTCCGATTCTTTCGTCCACGGCAAGGCCAGGACCCAATCTATATACGTACGGACAATAGCCGACTCAGCCATCATGGGAGGCATCTGATCAAGGCGATCCGTTTCCTTTAACAACGCCTTTTCCACATACTCGGGCAAGGCCGCCTTCTTAATCGTCTCGCGTAACTCATTAACTTCCGCGTCTTTATCTGCCTTATCGCCCAATTCACCGTGAATGACGCGAATTTTTTCGCGCAAATAATATTCCCGCTGTTGTTTATCGATTTGAGTACGAACTTCCTTGGAGATTTCCGCTTCCAAGCGGGCAATATCCGTTTCAATATCGAGAAGTCCCGTTACACGTCTAAGTCTTTCACTCACATTGGACGTTTCCAAGAGTTGCTGTTGAACTTGAAGTTGCACAGGCAGTTTGGAAACTATAAAGTCGGCCAAGACACCCGGACCGTCAACGGACTGCAGGCGTTCCGCAATTTCATCACCGTCTTTAACGCGTTTCAGCCATTCTTCAAAGCGCTTGTACATGACGCGCCGCAATGCTTCCTCTTCCATAGGATCGCCCATGAATTCGGGAATTTCTTCAACAGCTACTTCCAGG
Source organism: Megasphaera sp. AF13-6AC (assembly GCF_027685385.1). Taxonomy (NCBI): domain Bacteria; kingdom Bacillati; phylum Bacillota; class Negativicutes; order Veillonellales; family Veillonellaceae; genus Megasphaera; species Megasphaera sp. AF13-6AC. Next base: position 893 of record NZ_JAQCUN010000194.1, on the reverse strand, counting down.
TATGCGGCCCGTTCCGAAAAGCCGTTAATGACGGCACGATACAATCCGTCTACAAGAATACGAATACCGCCGCCGGGCATGCGAAGCATCTGCTGAATTTTGACCAAAGTACCGATGTGATAAATGCCGTCTATGCCGGGATTTTCTTCACTTTCGTCTATTTGTGTAGCCACCATCAAAAGGCGATTGGTATCCATGGCCTTTTCAACGGCTTCCATAGAACGTTCCCGACCGATATCAATATGGCTCACCAATTTAGGGAATACGACAATCCCTCGAAGCGTGACGAGGGGTACGGATATGATATTGCTTTCTTCCATTTGTTTCACCTTCTTTTCCGCAAGAGCTCGTTAGAAAAAGAGAACTCATTTCCTTGGCAGAAAATGAGTTCTGTAACTACGAATCCGATGATCTCAATTTTAGCTGAGGAGCCTTGCCGTCAACAACACTTTCTTTAGTGACAATACACTCTTCCACATCCTTACGCGAAGGTGCATCAAACATGACATCCAGCATAATCCGTTCAATAATGGAGCGAAGACCGCGAGCACCCGTCTTACGACGCAACGCTTCTTCGGCAATGGCTTTTAAAGCATCATCCGTAAACGTAAGTTTTACGTCATCCATGCCGAGCATCTTCTGATACTGCTTAACAAGAGCATTTTTAGGCTCCGTCAAAATATGTATCATCGCTTCTTCATCTAAGGGATTTAACGTAACCAGCACGGGAAGTCGGCCGATCAATTCGGGAATGAGACCGAACTTCTGCAAGTCCGTAGGAATGATTTCTTTCAACAGTTCTTCTACCGATTCTTCATTTTTCTTATGAATATCGGCACCGAAGCCCATATTTTTCTCCGTACGGCGACTGCGAATAGTCTTATCGATACCGT
>NZ_JAQCUN010000193.1:452-1754 GCF_027685385.1 Megasphaera sp. AF13-6AC | reverse complement strand
TCCGGCAAAAAGTTCATTTCAATGCGAATGATACCGTCACCGCGACAAGCTTCGCAACGACCGCCTTTAACATTGAAACTGAAACGCCCCGCCTTATAGCCGCGAATCTTGGCTTCCGCAGTCTGACTGAAAAGTTGACGAATAAAGTCGAAAACCCCCGTATACGTAGCCGGATTAGAACGAGGAGTCCTCCCGATAGGAGCCTGATCTATATTAATAATTTTATCGATATATTCCGTTCCCTTAATGGTCTTAAATTCACCCGGACGATGCGGCGTCCCGTAAACCGCCTCTGCCATTCCTTTGTAAAGAATTTCATTGACCAGAGTAGATTTACCGGAACCGCTGACACCGGTTACAACCGTAAGCGTGCCTACGGGAATTCGTACATCTATATTCCGTAAGTTGTTTTCTTTCGCGCCTTGAATCTCAATAAACGTACCGTTACCGACTCGCCTTTTTTCCGGCAAAGGAATAAATCTCTTGCCCGATAAATACTGCCCGGTTAACGATTCGGGGCATTTCATAATTTCCGCCGCCGTTCCCTGCGCCACGACGCGGCCGCCATGTTCTCCCGCAGCCGGTCCGATATCGACAATACAATCGGCAGCATGCATCGTGTCCTCGTCATGCTCAACGACAATCAACGTATTTCCCGCATCACGCAGGTGTTTAAGCGCCGACAGGAGCCTGTCATTGTCCCGCTGATGCAACCCGATGGACGGTTCGTCCAGAATATACAGGACTCCCACCAAACCGGCTCCGATTTGAGTCGCCAATCGAATACGTTGGGCTTCACCGCCCGACAAAGTACCGGCCGTTCGTGCCAATGTCAGATAATCGAGACCAACGGTAGCCAAAAAAGACAACCGTGCACGAATTTCTTTTAACACTTGTTTACCGATGAGAGCCTGCTTTTCCGTTAACTGCAGATCGTCAAAGAAGGTAATCATCCGGCTTACTGTAAGCTCCGTCAATTCATGAATATCCAGGCCGCCGACCTTAATAGCCAGCGCCTCGGGGCGAAGCCGCGAACCGTGGCAAGCCGAACACGGCTTAACGGACATGAACTCCTCAAACTGATCTCGCATCATATCGGTAGATGCCTCTTTATAACGGCGCCGCACCATAGGAATAATCCCTTCAAAAGGTGTGGTAAAGGTCTTTACTTCGCCTCTTAAATTTTCATAGTCAAAGGTGCATTCTTCTTCCGACCCGTTCATGACCTTGTCTTGAGTTTCTTCATCCAAATCGGCAAAGGTGTTCTCCAAGGAATAGCCGTGTCCCGCCAACAATCCTCCG
>NZ_JAQCUN010000193.1:0-442 GCF_027685385.1 Megasphaera sp. AF13-6AC | reverse complement strand
GACTTTAATAACATCCAGATTATGCTCAATAACAACGACAGTATCCCCTCCGTTGACAAGCAATTGCAACACATTCATAAGCTTATGAATATCCGCACTGTGTAATCCCGTAGTCGGTTCATCGAGAATGTATAAGGTCCGACCCGTACTACGTTTTGACAATTCCGTAGCCAGTTTGACACGCTGAGCCTCGCCGCCCGATAAGGTTGTCGCCGGCTGCCCCAAACGTATATACCCGAGTCCCACATCTTGCAAAGACTTCAACTTGTTCAGCACTCGCGGCACGTTGGCAAAAAACTCAACTCCTTCGTCTACCGTCATATCGAGGACTTCGGAAATGTTTTTACCCTTATACTTCACTTCCAGCGTTTCTCTATTATAACGGGCACCGTGGCATACTTCGCACGGCACATATACGTCCGGCAAAAAGTTCATTTCAATG
>NZ_JAQCUN010000192.1:0-1819 GCF_027685385.1 Megasphaera sp. AF13-6AC | reverse complement strand
AGATTTTTGTAATTGGAATGCCCGCTAAAAACGTAATCCATGTCAGCGTTCTGCTCATCATTACGCTTACGAGCGCCTTTGTACGAAGGATTGCCAATGATGTATATTTCCGAAGTGCCAGGACATACGGAGTCCCACGGTATGCGAGTAGGATTGGCGGTTACAATGCTATTGCTAAAAAGGATATCTATATTCGTCTTGATGGTGGACAAAGATGCCTCTTTGCTTTGTAGTACGACAAAAAGTAATCCCATCCTCGCAATAGCACAAGAAAACGGATTCGATTCTATACCGTAGAAATTTGTTATAGGCATGAGCGGCATATCCGTTGAGCCGGCAGAAGAAGCAATCTTTGAAAGCAACAGGTTGAGTTCCTTGTAGGAAACTAGGAGAAAATTGCCGCAGCCGCACGATGTATCGAATACACAAATTTTCCTTATGCGCTCTATCAAGGCGATACAAGCAGCTCTTTCGTTTTTGCAATCTTCATATTCTGAGTAAAGGGCGTTAAGGAACAGCGGTCCTATGACCTTCTGGACATTGGTGGTAGCCGTAAAATTACCCGTGATGCTTTCGGCATCAGGGACGATTATTGACTGGATCAACGAACCGAGAATTTCGGGATCAACATTAGACCAATCAAAAGACATAATTTCAAGCATTAGGCTACGCATATTCTTGGTAAAGGATATGTTGCTGATATCCTTATCAAACAAGCGAGAATCGATATAGTTCACCTGTCTGAAGTGAGTCGGCAAATTACTATGATCCGGTTGCTTCATTGCCCAATATAGCGATGCCATAAAGTCGGAAAAATCTCTCCCGGATTCATCTGTATACTTTTGTGCGAAAACGTACAGAGAAGAATCGCCCGTCATCAGTAATCCCATGCTATCGATTACACAGCAAAAGAGGGTACGGCAAATCAATTCACTTATGTCGGTCAGAGCGGTTTGCGTATTATTCAACCTGCATTCGTTATACAACTGAGCAAATTTTTCGCTGACCTTAATATTAACAGCAACATTCTCTTCGACAACGGGCTTCTCCCGACCTCTAAGGGGAAAGAAGAAGTCCACATGAGAATAGAGGTCTTCTTTGGTGGAAAAAAGCGTTTCTTCTGTCCTTAAGTCAAAAACAAGAACTTCCGTTGCGTTTGCAATCATAGCAAACCGAGTCTTCAGGCTGGAGATGTTGTTCTTTTTCAGAATGTTCAAGTCAGAGTAGAGGTTACTGCCTTCGGAAGCAAGATAAAAAATCTGTTGTCCAATACGAACGCCCACGTTCACATCATATGAGGATGTGGATTTGAGTCTATCAATCGTTGAAACAGGAATATCAAAGGCGCGAAGGAATCCCTCGAAAAATTCCGCACTATCAGATACAGAGCCAATGGCTCTGATATCTTGCTGCAATTTGTTAATGTCAGTTATCATATCGAGGGCGCACCTTCTTTCTTCTCATAGTCTAAAATACACTTGGCTACATATTCAGCCAGCTTAACAGGAACAGCGTTTCCTATTGCCTGCTCAACGTCTGTTTTCTTTCCCTCGAACACAAATGCTTCCGGGAATGTCTGAATGTAGCTGCGCTCTTTGGAAGTCAAAGCCCTAACGCCATCCGAAATATCGGCTTTGTCTGCGTGGTGCCGTTTATAACCGTCTGGAATGGGACGGTTGACTCCCCGGATTGTAGCGCTTGGCTCGTGTATACTAAAAACAGCACGGCGATTATAACTTCTTGGATGCATATAATAGTATTCGGTATGAAGGGAATCGCCTAAATAGTCGTAAACGGTCATCGGCTTTTCGGTTTGTCT
>NZ_JAQCUN010000191.1:1394-1828 GCF_027685385.1 Megasphaera sp. AF13-6AC | reverse complement strand
GCGTAACGTGGTCCCATGTTTTCGATAACCGTGACAATATTTACGATCCCATGCACGGTAAACGCTTGTCCTTTACAGGCACTTGGGCCGGTCACGGTTTGGGCGGTGACTTCGATTACTACAAGTTTATTATCGAAAACAGACTGTATTATAAAGTCGGCGTAAAACACGTCATTGCCGTTCGACTCATGGGTGGTATCGCTACAGGCGACATGCCGTACAATGACCTCTTTACCTTGGGCGGTGCCGATACGCTTCGCGGTTATGAAGATGATGAATTCCGCGGCAACAAGATGTATGCGGCTACGGTTGAATATCGGTTCCCCATTGCCAAGAAGGTACAGGGCGTGCTCTTTACCGATATGGGTGCAGCCTGGGGCGGCACCGGTAAGATTCCCTGGTACCAGGAAAGCAGAGGCCTTCATTATTCCGTC
>NZ_JAQCUN010000191.1:0-1384 GCF_027685385.1 Megasphaera sp. AF13-6AC | reverse complement strand
ATTCCGTCGGTGCGGGCTTGCGCGTAACGACTCCTATCGGACCTATCCGTCTTGACTACGGTGTAGGTAAGGACGGCGGCAAGTTCCACTTCAGCTTCGGCGGTAAATTCTAGTCAACCCGCGGGGGAGACAGATGAGAAAAAAAATACTCGCAGGAGTCGTCGTATCGGCCCTATGTTGGTCCGGTGCGGCGGCTGCCTCGATTCACGATGTAGACGTACGTCTTGCGTCTTCCGGTGCACCTGTACCGCCTTTGGCGGCTAAGCGAATTTCCGCCAGCATCGAAACGGTAGGCCGCAGAGTTTTACTGGATAGAGATGACGGTGAAGTCAGTCGGAATGCGGATACGTACAACCGTATGATGAATGACATTATGGATCGCGTCCTCATCGGCTATACGGTAGAGAACCTGACCCTTCGGCCGGGTGAACGAACGGAAGTAGACGTTGTCGTACGACCTTGGGGAAATACGATAGAAACCGTTTCATTGAATCTCGACTTCGGAGCCTTGTCGCCTTTAGCTGAAAACATGGCTAAAGAGGATGTGCAGGGAGCTCAAAATTTGGTGGAAAATGTTCTCGTCGGACTTCCGGAAGATGCTCTCGATTGGGCCGGCGGAGCCGTAAAGGACGTGCTTGAAAGCGAATTGGAACGGCAGATTCCCGAGTTTTATCCCCACGTGATTATTACGCCCGGAAAGACGGCGAAGGTAGACGTATACTTTTTGCCGAAACTTCCCGTTGTGCGTAATGTAAACGTAAAGGTAGAGACGGAAAACATTCCTCGAGTCGTTTTTTACGATACACGAAAGCATATGGAAACGCGCTACGCAGGCCTTCAAGGCCTGCCTGTTGCGTTTATTCGGCGTCATGAAAAAGACATACAGGAAGATGTGAGCCGCACCGTTTCCGATCAATGGGTTGTAGAAAAGTACAAATTGCGAGTAGAGCCGCAATTAACAGTAGGCGAGAATTTGGATATTCGCTTGAAATCCCTTACCGATTTTTACGATATTCAGGCTTCGGCGTACATCGATATGCGTCGTAACGGCGACAAGCGCCGCGGTAAGAAGGACGAAGATACGGTTGCAAAAGTTCATATCGGCAGAAAGTTCGGCTCAGGACATGAGCTTTTCGGTGAAGTCGAATTCAAGCCGTCTACGTTGAAATGGAATCTGATTCCCGGCTATTTCTATCGCTTTTCGGACAAGACATCCCTGGGTTATCAGTTTGAGACTGAAGACAAGAGTCACCACCTGTGGCTGAAGCAAAAGCTGGCAGGTCGGTGGAGTTTGCGCTTTGATTGGGATATATCGAATCACGATGAAGAATTGGGAATTAACTATAGACTACACGACTATGTAGGCTTAGAATATATTGTGTCG
>NZ_JAQCUN010000190.1:0-1829 GCF_027685385.1 Megasphaera sp. AF13-6AC | reverse complement strand
GGATTACCTCCGTGAACAATCAGTTTTTCCAACTCCGATGCCTCCCAATATATCTTCAATATACCTTTATATACATAGTTTTTACTCTAAACAATTTACCTTCCGGTCATAATTGCTAACAGATATTGTAACACAGAAAAGCGAAATCTGAAATACCCCGAAGAAGGGAGATAAAAGGATTTTCAGCAAGAAAAAAAGGACAGAATCCAAAAGATACTGCTCTTTTTCAGTCTGAGCGCAATACCTTTCTTCCTGTCCTTTTTTCTATCTAAAAGAGGATTTATTTCATGCTTTCATAAATGCGTTCCAAGTTGGTCTTCATACGATCGAGATATGACTCTCCTTCAGGATTGCTTTCTATCGTATCGAGGACTTCCACCTTGGCACCTACTTCGGCGGCCAAGGTTTTAGAAACAGCAGGGCTTGCCGCTTCTTCGGCAAAAATCGTCTTCACTTGATTCGTCTTGCAATATTCGGTCAGTTCGGCCAATTCCTTCGGGCTCGGCTCGCCTTCTGCAAAAACGTCTTCTACGCTCTTTTGCGTTAAAGCGAAATCGCGGCACAAATAGCCGAAAGCTGCATGACCCGTTACGAAGTCACGACGCTGAACGTCTTTAAACTTGCCTTCATAATCCTTGCGCAGGCTTTCAAGCTGGGCAATGTATTCTTTAGCGTTCTTTTCGTAGAAATCCTTATTAGCCGGGTCGGCTTGAGCCAGTCCGTCGGCAATATTTTGAACCTCTTGTGCGGCACAAGTCAGACTGAGCCATGCATGGGGATCGAATTCACCGTGTTCTTCCACTTCTTCCGGATCCGTATTCTTAATGGCGTCAATTCCCTTAGAAGCCTCAATTTTAACTAGCTTGTCGTTATGAGCCGCTTCGATAACCTTTTCCTGCCACGGTTCCATACCCAATCCGTTATACACGAATACGTCTGCCCCCGAAAGAGCCTTCATCGTTTCCGTCGAAGGTTCGAAGCCGTGCGGTTCCGTCCCTGCCGGAATCACGGTATGCACTTCTACCTTGTCCTTGCCTACGGCCTTAACGAATTCTCCCATGGCATCAAAGCTGACGGCTACCTTTACCTTGTCCTTTTTCGCCGTCTCTTCCGTCTTTCCGCAACCGGCCAGAACGGATACGGCTAAAAGAACCGTAAGTATGCAAGCTATCCATTTCCTCAACCCTACCATCTCCTTTTTAGCAAATGCGAATCATCTGCATTAACATACAAAAAAAGACTATCATACCCGTCTATGACTGTCAATCTTATGAAAATATGCAAATTTATCGTTATATTCAGTATTTCGAATTTTTCGTTACGACAACAAAAAAGAGCCGTCTTACCGACGACTCTTTCCCTTTTAAGCGGCCCAGACGGCCCGCATAATTTGTCCGTACGATTCTTCTAAGTGCTCAATAATGAGGCTGAACAAAACCGAGATAATTTCTCCGTCCGCCACGTCGTCACCAATGTAGCAAACGTCCAAAATCAGCGCCCCTTCTTCGTCAACACAGTACTTGAAAGACTTGTACGTACGATTGTACTCATTGATGAGATTATATACAGCCGTTTCGTTACCGTTTTTCAGAACCTTCGGAGCTACGAGAACGCGAATTGTCGAATACAGCGTATCGTCAAGAACCAACACAAGCGGCAATTCCGTCCCCTGAGCTTCAATGAATGTCCTGAAAATGACCGTGTTCAACCGGCGGTCATGCATATCATCCATCATAAACGATTTGATTCCCGATTTCTTTAAATATTTTCGGAAGGCCTCGGCTTTCTTATTCATCTGTCATCACTCCGTTCCGAACAACACAGACCGA
>NZ_JAQCUN010000019.1:0-16414 GCF_027685385.1 Megasphaera sp. AF13-6AC | reverse complement strand
GCTAAGAATGCAGCCGTTTTCGATTTATACGCCGCTTGCTCCGGTTTTGCTTACGGAGTGATTACGGCGACACAATATATTGAAACGGGGATGTATAAACGAGTTCTTGTTATCGGAGCGGAGATTCTCAGCCGCGTGTTAAACTTTAAAGACCGCAATACCTGTGTTCTCTTCGGTGACGGTGCCGGTGCGGCCGTCTTGGGCCCCGTACCGGAAGGATACGGTATTCTCGGCATGGATATGGGAGCCGACGGAAACGGCGGTAAGTATCTCAACATTCCGGCCAGCGGCACGGCTATATTGCCGACCGATGAGGCACGTGAAAAAGGTCTTACGTATGTGCATATGGACGGCAAGGAAGTATATAAATTTGCTGTTAAGGTCATGGGACAGACGGCGGAAAAAGCCTTGGAGAGAGCCGGTATCGATAAGAGTGAGATTGACATTCTCGTACCTCATCAGGCGAATATTCGGATTATCCAATCGGCAGCTAAGCGATTGGATTTACCGATGGAAAAGGTGTTTGTCAATATTGATAAGTACGCCAATACATCGGGAGCTTCCATCCCCATAGCTTTGGATGAAGCCCATAGAGAAGGCCGTATTAAGCGCGGAGACATTGTAGTTCTTACCGGATTCGGAGCCGGACTGACTTGGGCAGGAATGGTCATGAAATGGTATTAATAAAGGAGTGAGCTCATGAAAAAAGCATTTGTTTTCCCCGGACAGGGGGCACAAAAAGTAGGGATGGTCAAAGACTTGTACGACTCGTATGCATCTGTACGACAACTTTTCGAAGAAAGCGATGACGCATTGGGTTTTTCATTGACAAAGCTTTGCTTTGAAGGTCCCGATGAAGAATTGATGCTCACGTACAATACACAACCGGCCATTTTAACGGCCAGCACGGCGTGTAATCTCGTGCTTAAAGAAGAAGGTTTTCAGCCCGACATTGTAGCCGGACACAGTTTAGGTGAATACTCGGCTCTGGTAGCGGCCGGCTCTTTGGATTTTGCCGATGCCGTAAGGACTGTTCGTTTACGCGGACAGTTTATGCAAGAAGCCGTTCCTTTGGGAGAAGGCGCTATGGCGGCCATTCTGGGCTTGGATGAAGAGAAAATAAAGTCTATCTGCACTCAGATTTCGACACAAGGGGCGACGGTAGAAGCCGTAAACTTTAATTGCCCCGGTCAGATTGTTATTGCCGGAGCGACGAAGGCCGTTGAACAGGCCGTAGAATCTATGAAAGAGGCAGGTGCGAAGAGAGCCGTCATGCTGAACGTCAGTGCTCCGTTCCACAGCACATTGATGCAACCGGCTGCAGAACGGTTGGCGGAAGTTCTGGATACGATTACGATTCGCGACGCAGTCATTCCCGTTGTAGCCAATGTGAACGGTGAAATAGAACGAACGGCGGCGGATATTAAGGCCTCTTTGGTTAAACAGGCCGCCAGCCCCGTACTCTGGGTTAAATGTGTGCAAACCATGCAGACTTTCGGTGCCGATACCTTTGTAGAAGTGGGACCGGGAAAAACCTTGTGCGGTTTTAATCGTAAAATTGATAAGACCATTCACAGTGAAAATACGGAAGATATACCGTCGTTGAAAAAGACGGTCGAATTTTTGGCAGGAGGAAACTAGGATGCTTTTAGAAAATAAAGGCGCCGTCGTTACCGGCGGCTCCCGCGGTATCGGCAGAGCCGTAGCCGAAGCCTTGGCGGCTGAAGGTGCGACGGTAGCCGTTATTTATGCCGGCAATACAAAAGCAGCGGAAGACACGGTCCGTACCATTGAAGAAGCGGGCGGTAAGGCTTTTACCGTACAGTGCGATGTAGCTGATGAAGCTGCCGTAGCGGATATGGTTAAGACTGTACACGAAAAGCTCGGTACAATCGATGTTTTTGTTAATAATGCCGGCATTACGCGCGACGGATTGCTTATGCGCATGAAGCGGGAAGATTGGGATGCCGTTTTGAACACGAATTTGACCGGCGTATATAATTGTACGAAGGCCGTTACGAAGATTATGATGAAACAACGTAGCGGATCGGTCATTAACATGACCTCCGTTGTCGGTGAAACGGGCAATGCGGGACAGGCCAACTATGCGGCGGCAAAGGCCGGCGTTATCGGTTTTACAAAGTCGGTAGCTAAAGAATTGGCATCGCGAAATATTCGCGTAAACGCCGTAGCTCCCGGTTGTATCGACACGGATATGACGGCCGTTTTATCCGATGCGGTAAAAGAAGAAATGATAAAATCCATTCCGCTGGGGCGCACGGCTGCACCGGAAGAAGTGGCTCAAGCAGTCGTCTTCCTGGCATCACAAAAGGCAGGTTATATTACCGGTCAGACTCTGAATGTTGACGGCGGCATGGTAATGTAATAACATAGACTAGGCTTAGTCTATACCACATCGAAAGGGGGTGAAGTAAGATGAGCGAACAAGCGACTTTTGAGAAAGTTAAAGGTATCGTTGTAGAACAGCTCGGCGTTGATGAAAAAGAAGTCAAGTTGGAAGCTGCATATATCGACGATTTAGGCGCTGACTCCTTGGACATCGTAGAATTGATCATGGCTTTCGAAGAAGAATTCAATATTGAAATCCCTGACGATGTTGCAGAAAAAATCAAAACCGTTCAAGATACGGTTGATTATATCGAAAAGGAAAAGAAAGCGTAAGTATGCAATAAGACCCGCCGCCGGGGAAGGGCCGGTGAGCACTTCCCCTGACGGGATCTTGATTGGAGGAAAACAGAGTGAAGCTGCCTGAATTAAAAATTGGTAAGCTCATTGCGAAAGTGCCTATTGTACAAGGCGGCATGGCAATTCGTTTATCGACGGCCAAGTTGGCCTCAGCTGTTGCCAACGAAGGCGGTATCGGATTGATAGCGGCATCGGGAATGCCCTTTGAAGAATTACGATCTGAAATCCGTTTGGCGAGAAGATTATCTCCCGGCGGAATAATAGGAATTAATGTAATGGTTGCGGCTCGTGAATTTCACGGCATTGTAACCACTGCTATTGAAGAAGGAATCGATCTGATTGTTGCAGGAGCGGGCTTTTCCCGAGATATGTTTGCATTGGGAAAAGATTCGGGTACCCCTATTGTACCCATAGTTTCATCTGCAAAATTAGCTAAAATATCACAATCCCTCGGCGCTGCGGCTATTGTCGTAGAAGGTGCCGAAGCGGGTGGCCATTTGGGCACGAGTCGTTCCAGTAGGGAAATCGTTCCTGAAGTCAGAGCGGCTGTCGACTTGCCCGTCATCGGTGCAGGCGGTGTATTGCACGGTGAAGACATTGTTGAAATGTTGCGCCTTGGTGCTAACGGCGTCCAAATGGGCAGTCGTTTCGCAGCCAGTGAAGAGGCAAACAGCTCGGATGAATTGAAGAAAGTCTACTTGCGAGCCAATAACCCTGAGGATTTTGTTCTTGTGCATAGTCCCGTAGGATTGCCCGGACAGGCTATCAGGACCCCTTTTTCCGAACGGATTTTGGCGGATCATGCACCTAAACCGGAAGTCTGTGATACGTGTCTGAAAAAGTGCAGTCATAAGTACTGTATCATTCGAGCTTTGACACGAGCACAGCAAGGCGATGTCGAAACGGGTCTTGTTTTCTCGGGTCGGCGCATGCAGGAGATTCATGAAATCTTGAGTGTTAAGGAAATTTTTGCGTATCTTAAGCGTGAGACGGAAGCGATTCCCGAATAAGTCACGACTGATTTTCAAAATGATGAGGTGAATACTTTGGAAAAACGAGTAGTAATTACCGGTTTGGGCGTAATCTCACCTGTCGGTAACGGTAAAGACGTTTTCTGGGAGTCATTAGTGTCCGGGAAGAGCGGTATCGGTCCGATTACGCACTTTGATGCAACCGAGTATACGACCCGTATTGCCGGGGAAGTAAAGGACTTTGACGTTACTCAATACGGCATTGACCGCAAGGAAGCTCGGCATATGGATCCGTCCACTCAATATGCCGTGGCGGCTACGAAATTGGCTCTTGATGACTCGGGCATGAATTTAGATGCTGAAAATCGCGACCGTATAGGAACGATTATCGGTACGGGTATCGGCGGTATGGAAACATTGCATAACTTGTATAAGGGACTTTTTGAAAAAGGCCCGTCTCGTGTCAATCCTTTCGTCGTCCCCAAGATGATTGCCAACATGGCATCGGGACAAGTTTCGATTACCTTCGGCTTACAAGGCCACTGTGCCAGTGTCGTTACGGCTTGCGCTACCGGAACGAACTCTATCGGCGATGCATTCCGCATGATTCAACGCGGTGAACTGGATGCAGCCGTAGCGGGCGGTACGGAAGCGGCAGTGTCTCCCGGGGCTGTAGCCGGATTCGGAGCCATGAAAGCATTGTCTACGAGAAATGATGACCCCGTACACGCATCGCGACCGTTCGATAAAGATCGTGACGGTTTTGTTATGGGTGAAGGGGCAGGCGTTGTCGTTCTGGAAGAATTGGAACATGCTAAAAAAAGAGGTGCTCACATTTATTGTGAAGTTGCCGGTTACGGTAGCAATGCCGATGCATATCACATTACGGCGCCGGCGCCTGAAGGCTTACAGCAATCCAAGTGTATGAAGCTGGCTATTGATGATGCGGGCCTTTCCGCAGAGGACGTGGACTATGTTAATGCACACGGTACATCTACTCACTTAAACGATCTGAACGAATCGTTGGCTGTGGCGCGCCTCTTCGGCGACCATGCTAAAAAGTTGCTTATCAGCTCGACTAAGTCCATGACGGGACATCTTCTCGGTGCCGGCGGAGCTGTGGAAGCCATAGCCTGTGCGTTGACGATTGAAAATAAAAAAGTACATCCTACGATTAATTTAGTGGAACCGGATGATGAATTAAAGGCTTTGGGACTTAATTATGTACCCGGGAAAGCAGTCGATGCAGACGTGAATGTGGCTATATCCAATTCCTTCGGATTCGGCGGGCACAACGCAACGTTGTTGTTAAAAAAATACATAGAGGCGTAAAAGAAGTGTTTACACATGAATAAAGCCAGAAGAGAGCAGTTGCGAAATTTTACGGAACGCCTTAATATCGGGCCGTTTACGGATTGGCACCTGCTCGACCAGGCATTAACCCATTCGTCTTATACGAATGAAGATAAGACTCATCACAGTATGCATAATGAAAGACTCGAGTTTCTCGGTGACGCTGTACTGGATATGGTTGTAGGCGAATACTTATACCGTCGGTATCCCGACATGCCTGAAGGCAATCTGACGAAGGCCAGAGCCAGTATTGTCAGTGAAGAGCCCCTTGCCTGTGTATGTGCAGGATTTCATATGGGGGACTACCTGAGACTGGGCAAGGGTGAAGCCCTGACCGGCGGGCGTACGCGTAACAGTATTATGGCAGACGCCTTTGAAGCTGTTGTCGGCGCGATCTATATGGACTGTTCTTATTCAGCGGCTCGCGACTTTATTTTGACTCAGTTGGAACGATACTTGCAGTTGGTTGAAAAAGGAATATACGGTAAGGATTATAAAACGTATTTTCAAGAATTGCTTCAGCGTGACGGCGCACAGGATATTAAGTATCACTTGTGTCATGAAGAGGGTCCCGATCATAATAAGACTTTCTTTATGGAAGTTATCGTAAACGGAACGACTATGGGTATGGGTTCGGGAAAAACGAAAAAGTCGGCCGAACAACATGCTGCTTATGCGGCATTGGAAAAAATGAACGCCTTATCCTTCTAAGCTAAGATATGTGAAGGGCCGATGCTGTGGCATCGGCCTTTTTTACGGAGAAAATATGAAAATATCGATTATCCCCGTTTTTATTCCTCACTTAGGCTGCCCTCATCGCTGTGTTTTTTGTGATCAACATACGGTAACGGGGCAGGCCGAGGTACCTACAGGGGCCGATACGGCACAAAAAATAGCTACTTATACACGTAAAAAGGGCGCTGCTTATGAAGTTGCTTTTTATGGAGGTTCTTTTACAGCCGTATCGTCAACTCTTCAAGAAGAATTATTGCAGCCGGCTTATGAAGCTTTGCAAAATGGACTTGTGTCAGCCATTCGTTGTTCGACTCGGCCCGATTGTATAGATGACGAGGTCTTAAACCGTTTGAAGAGATACGGAGTGAGGACCGTCGAATTGGGCGTGCAGTCTATGGATGACCGTGTATTACAGGCAGCGAAGCGAGGTCACACGAGTGAGGATGTTTATCGAGCCGTCTCTCTCTTGAAAAAGAACGGCTTTACAATAGGCTTACAGCTCATGCCCGGACTCCCCGGAGAGGATTGGACAAGCTTAACGGCTACAACGGAAGCCGTTTGTAACTTAAAACCCGATTTTACACGAATATATCCGGTTGTCGTCATTGCCAATACGGAGCTGGAAGATATGTATCGAAGAGGTCATTATAAGCCCTTAACGATAGACGAGGCCGTACGCCGGTCTGCGTATATGAAAGAGCTGTTTTTGCGGCATCATATACCTTGTATTCGTACGGGGTTGCAGTCTACAGTCGATTTAGATGACGGGCTTCAAGTCCTTGCGGGTGCCTATGCTCCGGCTATGGGGGATATGGTCGATTCGCTTCGTTACGGACGACAAATTCGCTTCTTGTTGGAAGATTTGGGACATACGGGACGTGTGACTATACGGTATAATCGTCGCGATACGTCGCGTACGCGGGGATATAAGAATGAGAATATGAAACTACCCGCAACGTTTAAAATCGTAGCAGCCTGGCAGGAAGATAACAGTTTGCCCGAAGGAACGGTGCGTGTTGAAACGGACCGTCAAGTTTGGGATATTCATACGAATACGGGAGAGCGGATACAACGTTCATAAGACCTGCATTCCGTTGTTGTTGTACATAATGATAAACGAATCAAGGAGGCCTTATTATGCTGGAACTGGGATTGCACACCGCCGTTTATCGATATGACACATGTTGTGCCATGGCGGCTGACTTGAAGGTAAGGGAAGATGACGTATTATTGACAAACCGGTATATCTACGGTTCTTATTTTGAGAATCTCGATTTACCGTGTCAAGTTCTCTTAAAGGATGATTATGATGACGGGGAACCGACAGATGAGGTAGTGGAAGCGATTCGCCGTGACATGATGGAACATCCGAAGCGGATTATAGCTGTCGGAGGCGGAGCCATCTTGGATGTGGCCAAATTTCTGTCCTTGAAAGAATGTGTACCCTTGACGGATCTCTTTGACGGGACAGTACAGCCTTGTAAGGGCAGCGAACTCATTCTGGTGCCTTCAACGTGCGGCACGGGCAGTGAAGTGACCAATGTAGCGGTCGTATCGCTGGTTACGCGACAGGTGAAAAAAGGCTTGGCTCACGAGGCCTTGTATGCCGATAGGGCCGTACTCGTACCGGAACTCTTACAAGCCTTACCCTTCAAGGTTTTTGCAACCAGTTCCGTCGATGCTTTAGTCCATGCCGTGGAATCAGCTTTGTCGCCGGCTGCGACGGAAACGACCAGGCTTTTCAGCTATAAGGCTATGGAAATGATTCTTTGTGCCTACATGTATATTCGAGAACACGGTAAGGATGCGCGTGAACCACTATATGGAGACTTACTGACAGCCGCCCTGTATGCCGGTATCGCTTTCGGTACGTCAGGATGTGCAGCCGTACACGCCATGAGTTACCCCTTGGGCGTTACCTGTCATGTTGCTCACGGTGAATCCAATTATGCCGTGTTTACGAATGTTTTGAAGGCTTATGAAAAACGTCGAGACGGCGGTGAGTTAAGTGTATTTAAGGCCTTTGCAGCACGGATTTTAGGGGTTTCCGAAAAAGAGGTGTTGACTGAATTGGCTTGTCTTATCGATGTGATTTTGCCGAAGAAAAGACTTAGAGAATACGGTGTTACGGAAGATATGTTACCGGCATTTGCTCATTCCGTGGAAACGGAGCAGAAGCGATTGACGGCGCATAATTTTGTACCTCTTACGGAAGCCGATTATCGAGAAATATATAGGGATGCTTTTTAATTGTATGCCGACCTTTTTATATAAAGGTCGGCATTTCGTTATCTCTTATATGTCTGGTAGATACGCAGGCTATGTGATATGATTAATAATGACTTTCTTTGCGAAGGGAAAACTATGGAACGCATTTATTTGGATTATGCGGCGACTACACCGTTGGACAAGCGGGTGTTGGACGCTATGATGCCTTATTTGACAACTGAATTCGGAAATCCTTCGAGTTTGCATGCCTTCGGTCAAAAGGCAAGAGCCGCTGTTCAAACGGCGCGAGACCGTGTAGCGGCAGCCATAGGGGCTGAAGGACGAGAAATTTTATTTACCGCCGGCGGTACTGAAGCTGATAATTTGGCCTTATTCGGGTACTTACGAGCTAACTGTCCCGAAGGCGGGCATTTGATAACAACGGCCGTAGAACATGCTGCCGTTTTGCGTTCTTTCGAATTTTTACGGACCAAGGGATATGATGTAACCGTTTTGCCTGTTAATAAAGAAGGCCGCGTTTCTATAGAATCCGTTAAAAATGCATTAAAGGACGATACGGTTCTTGTATCGATTATGGCGGCTAATAACGAGACCGGAACGTTGCAGCCTATTCGGGCCGTGGGTGAACTTTTACAGGAACACGGTGCCGTACTTCACGTTGATGCCGTACAGGGATTCGGTTGGACGGATACGAATGTAAAGCGGCTGCATATAGATCTTTTATCTGTGGCGAGTCATAAGATATATGGTCCTAAAGGGGCCGGTGCTTTGTATATACGCGACGGGATTCAGTTAGCTCCCGACCTTATGGGCGGCCCCCAGGAACGTAATTTGCGGGCCGGAACGGAAAATGTACCGGCTCTTGTGGGTTTCGGTAAGGCCTGTGAACTCTTGCAACTGGAAGGTAAAGAAAGAATAAAACACGCAACGTGTTTGAAACGATATATAGTCGAACAGTTGGGACAGCGACCTGATTTATATCATTTGAACGGGATCTTGAACGACTCGTTGCCCAATATTATTAATTTTTCCGTAGCTCGAAAGGATCGAACGATTGTTTTAATCAGTGCGGATAGGCAGGGAATTGCCCTTTCAGCCGGTTCGGCCTGCGAATCCGGTGCGGCTCAACCGTCTCATGTTCTGGAGGCAATGCAGACGGAGGCTCAATGGCTTACGGGCAGTGTTCGAATATCTTTGGGTAAAGATACGACGGAAAGTGAAGTGCGGCGGGCTGTTGAAGTTATTCGCCGCATAGCGGGAGAGGAATAATCATGTCTGAATGTATTGCCGTTGCCATGAGCGGCGGTGTGGACAGCTCCGTTACGGCGGGACTTTTAAAAGAACAGGGATATGAAGTCATCGGTATTACTTTGAGACTTTGGGAAGAAGAGCCTGCGTGTAAAGTCGAACGAAATATTCATGCCTGTTGTTCGCTCGATTCGGTTAATGATGCCAAAGCTGTGGCGGATGTCTTAGGTATACGCCATTATACCCTGGATTTTCGGGATGTTTTTCGTCATGACGTTATTGATTACTTTATTGATTCATATGCACACGGCAAGACTCCGAATCCTTGTATTGCCTGCAATCGGTTCATTAAATTCGGACTGCTGTGGGATCAGGCGCAACAGTTCGGAGCGGATTTGTTGGCAACAGGACATTATGCCCGCATTGTATATGACAATGAAAGAAAGATTTACACTTTGCGTCGCGGTAAGGATGAAAGAAAAGACCAGTCCTATGTGTTGTACCAACTGACGCAGGATTTATTGAAACATATTATTTTCCCCATGGCGGATTTGGAAAAAACGAAGACCAGAGAGTTGGCAAAAGAGTGGGGGTTGCCGGTGTTTAATAAGCCGGAAAGTCAGGATATTTGTTTTATTCCCGATAATGATTACAAGGGATTTTTGAAAAAAGAAGCTCCCTATATTTTTAAAACCGGTAGATTTACTGACGGACAAGGGCGGACAGTAGGTACTCATAAGGGAATTGCGGCTTATACGATCGGACAGAGACGAGGGTTGAACCTGGGCGGCCCGGGCGGTCCTTATTATGTAGTGTCGTTGGATGAAAAAAACAATGAAGTCCGCGTCGGTTCGGAACGAGAACTTTTTTCCGCCGAAATTAAAGCTCATGATGTGACTTGGACTGAGACCGTACGGGAAGAGCCTTTCAAGGCCTACGGGAAAATTCGCTATGCCGCTCAAGCGGCTCCCTGTACGGTATATCCTGCAGGAAATGAAATGAAGGTCGTTTTTGACAAACCTCAGCGAGCGGCTACGGCAGGACAGGCCTTGGTGCTATACGAGGATGACCGCGTTCTCGGCGGCGGTACGATTACTTAAGAAGGAGAACGGACAGTGGCTACTAAATATATACGTAACTTTTCTATTATTGCTCATATAGATCACGGTAAATCCACCTTGGCCGACAGGCTGTTGGAAATGACCGGAACCATCTCTCAAAGAGAGATGGAAGAGCAGCTTTTGGATACAATGGAGTTGGAACGGGAAAGAGGTATTACTATAAAAGCCCAATCAGCCAGATTGTTATATGATGCCAAGGACGGTCATCAATATACGCTGAATCTTATCGATACGCCGGGGCATGTGGATTTTAATTATGAAGTATCGCGCAGTCTGGCGGCCTGTGAAGGAGCATTGCTCATTGTCGACGCGACGCAGGGGGTAGAGGCTCAGACTCTGGCTAATGTATACCTTGCATTAGAACATGATTTGGAAATTATTCCGATTATAAACAAGGTCGATTTGCCCAGTGCCGATCCTGAACGGGTGTGCAAGGAAATTGAAGATATTATCGGCCTCGATACGTCCGAAGCCGTCATGGTCAGTGCCAAGACGGGACTCGGCGTCGACAAGGTGTTGGAGGCCATTGTGGAAAAGATACCCGAGCCGAAGGATGAAAGTGACAAGCCCTTGCGGGCTCTGATTTTCGATTCGCATTTCGATCCCTATAAGGGTGCTATTGCCAATGTGCGTATTATGGAAGGTTCCGTCAAGACCGGCGACAGAATACGCATGATGTCATCGGGAAAAGAATTTGAAGTTATTGAGACGGGTGTCTTTTTGCCGCGCATGTATGCCGTAAAAAGCCTGGAGTGCGGTAGTGTAGGTTACTTTGCCGCATCCATGAAAAACGTACGCGATTGTCGCGTTGGAGATACGGTGACCAAGGCTGATAATCCGGCATACGACGCTTTGCCCGGCTACAGACCGGCAACACCCATGGTGTACTGCGGTCTCTATCCCGTAGATACAAGTGAATACGATAATTTGCGAGATGCATTGGAAAAACTTAACTTGAACGATGCGGCTCTCTTATATGAACCTGAAACTTCGACGGCTTTGGGATTCGGCTTCCGTTGCGGTTTCTTGGGACTGCTGCACATGGATGTTATTAAAGAACGACTGGAAAGAGAATACGGATTATCCCTGATCACGACAGCTCCGTCCGTTATTTATCATGTGTATAAGACAGACGGAGAAATGGTAGCTGTCGACAACCCTTCCCTGTTGCCGGATACGACTAAGATAGAACATATAGAAGAACCGTTTGTAAAAACGACGATTATTATTCCCAAGGATATGGTGGGAACAGTCATGGAAATTTCACAGAATCGGCGTGGGCAGTATGTGACTATGGACTACCTTGACGATACGCGGGTGTCCTTGGTATATGATTTGCCTTTGAATGAAATACTCTATGACTACTTTGATGTCTTGAAGTCGTCTACTAAAGGGTATGCATCCCTGGACTACGAATTGGACGGTTACCGCACCTCGCCTATGGTTAAGATGGATATCCTCATTAACGGGGAAATCGTCGATGCTTTGAGTGTCATTGTCCACAAAGACTTTGCAGCTCGCCGCGGCAGAGGCTTGGTGGAAAAACTTCGCGGTCTTATTCCCCGTCAACTTTTCCAAATACCGATCCAGGCGGCTGTAGGTAATAAAATTATTGCCCGTGAAAACGTGGCGGCTTTGAGAAAAGATGTGTTGGCTAAGTGCTACGGCGGGGATATTTCCCGTAAGCGCAAGCTGTTGGAAAAACAGAAAGAAGGTAAAAAGCGAATGAAGCAGGTAGGTAGTGTCGAAATACCTCAAGAAGCCTTTATGGCTGTCTTGCAGGTGGATGATAACTGATGACGGGCCTGTATGTTCATATTCCTTTTTGCGTACGTAAGTGCCTCTATTGCGACTTTCCGTCGTACGGAGGCATTTCGTCGTATTTAGATGACTATGTAGAGGCCCTGTGTCGAGAAATACGCGCAACTTCATACATTGGGGAGGCGGCGGATACCGTCTATTTCGGCGGCGGTACTCCCTCGCTTTTGACGGCACGGCAAGGCGAAAAAATAATGTCGGCACTGACAGATACCTTTCGGATAGACGCAGATAGCGAAATTACGTTTGAAGTAAATCCGGACGGAATTAAGTCCGATTACATACGCGATCTTATAAAAATTGGCGTTAATAGAATCAGCATGGGAATCCAGTCCTTTGACGATCGATTGTTGCAATTGTTAAGGCGGGTTCATACGTCGGCGGAAGCCTTTGCGGCCTTGGAAGCTGTACGTACAGGCGGTGTGACGAATGTATCGGCAGACCTCATTTACGGCCTGCCGGGACAATCACCCGAGGACGCCGAGACCGATGCCCGTATCTTAATCGAACTGGGTGTTACACACGCTTCGGCATACAGTCTTATTGTTGAAGAAGGTACGATGCTAAAGCGTCTTGTCCGGAAGGGGGAAATCCTCCTTCCGGAAGATCATGTTACGGCAGAAGCCGGAGAAAGGGTATGCTACACTCTGGAGAAGGGCGGCTTGAAGCGTTATGAAATTTCAGCCTATGCGGCGGAGAGTTTTCAATCAAAGCATAATCTTAAGTATTGGCAGTATGAGCCGTATATCGGGTTCGGCGCTTCGAGCCACTCCTTTGACGGCACCTATCGTTTTTCAAATATACGTTCTTTACCGGAATATATAAAAAATGCAGGAAAAACATCGGTCCTGGCAGAACATGAACTAATCGGCAAGGAAAGAGGAGAAGAAGACTTTTGTTTTTTAGGGCTGAGAACCATGAAAGGAATTGATAATGAACGGTTTGAGCAGTGCTTTAAGAGAACGGTGACAGATGCTTTCGGCACGGTAATAGAGGATTTGGTACTACGAGGTTTCCTGGAAAAGACCGAGTGGGGATATTGCCTTACAAGCCAGGGGCTTCTTTATGGAAACTATGTGTTCAGCCGCTTTTTGAGATAAAACACGAGAGAATGTTTTTACATAGGATAAAAGGGCATGTAATTGACAAAACGACGCTTTTTAAGTATAATTTTCATGTGTGCAAAACAGCACTCCCTAACGATAATTTTGGAGGGAGGGATACAGAATGGCAGAAATCAGAGTTGGTAAAAATGAAACTTTGGACAGCGCATTGCGTCGTTTCAAGCGCTCTTGCCAAAAGGCAGGTGTTCTTTCCGAAGTCCGTAAACGCGAACATTATGAAAAGCCCAGCGTACGGAGAAAGAAAAAGTCCGAAGCGGCACGTAAACGTAAATTTAAAGCATAATCCGAGAAGGTTGATACAGTGTCTTTAAAGGAAGAATTATCGCAGGACATGAAGTCGGCGATGAAGAAAAAAGAAGCGGGCAAGATTGAACTTGCCGTTATTCGCTCAGTACGTTCTTCCATCAAGAACGTGGAAATCGACGGAAAGTGCGAGCTCGATGACGCCGGTGTAAGCAAGGTCATCGCCAAAGAAATGAAGCAACGCAAAGAATCGCTGGAAGACTTTGTCAAAGGCGGTCGGGAAGATTTAGCCGCACAAGTGCGTGCGGAAATTGCAGTTCTCGAAAAGTACATGCCTGCTCAGATGTCGTCGGAAGAAGTGTTTAAAATTGTTTCCGACATAGTGGCCGGTATGGGCGAAGGTGCTTTAAAAATGGGTGATGTCATGAAGGCGGTTATGCCGCAGCTTCAAGGCAAGGCTGACGGAAAGGTCATTTCCGATGCGGTAAAGAAAACTCTGCAAAGCAGATAGATTTTATATCGTCGAGTTGACAGACGAGACGGTTACTCATATAATGTAACTGTAATTCGGACAAAAGAATATGACCGAGTCAAAGGAGACTCCGCACCGGTAGAGGTGCGGAGTTTTTTAGTTCTAAGGAGGAACAGTATGAATACGGAAAACTTGCTTTATGTAATCCCTGCCGGGCAGTACGGAAAAGAAGGCATTCTGGCGCTTTTGGAACAACATCCGGAAATTAAATTCGTATCTTTGGTAGGTGTCGATTTGGCGGGCAATGATACGGATGAAAAGATCCCTATCTCCGTCTTCTTTGACGACTATGAAAGTTTCTTTGACGGCTCGGCCTTCCAGACGGATGGTTCTTCCGTAGTCCTGCCGGGTATTGCCACCTTAGACAATGCTCGTGTAGATATTAAGGCGGATCCGGGCGTTAACTGGTTTGTTGACTATAACGACGGAAATATAGATGAAGTTACGGGAAAGCCTGTAGGGACTTTGCGTATACCCAGTTTCCTTGAACATGCTACGGGTTTTATAGATTCCCGATCTATTTTGCGCAATACGACCGACTATGTAGGCGATGAAGTTCTCAAACTGGTTAAGGAATACGGTGTTCCCGGGTTGAATATCAATGTAAATGATATAGAGAAACTGGTACTTACGACAGCTACGGAATTGGAGTTTTGGGTTAAGTCGCCCAGTCAGGACGTGGCTTCTCGCCTTTTGTCCACATCGCAAAAATTGCAGGAGCAATATTGGCAACGGACACACGGTGTTGTACGCACGGCCTTGGAACAGGCAGTTGAACGCCTTGAAAAATACGGCCTTGAGCCGGAAATGGGGCACAAGGAAGTAGGCGGTATTAAGGCTCATATTGATGATTCGGGTAAACTTATCTTCGTCCTTGAACAGCTGGAAGTAGACTGGAAGTTCTCGTCCGATCCTGTTCAGACAGCAGATAACGAAATTCAGGCCCGTATTATTATTCGCGAAGCCTTTCGTGAAAACGGCTTGGAAGTCACCTTCAAGGCCAAACCGATATCGGGGGTTGCCGGTAGCGGTGAACATACCCATATCGGTATAGGCGCCATTATGAAAAACGGTAAGTACGTTAACCTGTTCAATCCGGATGACATGATGAAAGAATTCCTTTCATCTGTAGGGTACGGGGCCTTAATGGGGATTCTTAAACATTATGAAGTCATTAATCCTTTTGTATCGTCTACGACGGATTCGTTGAATCGTTTGAAACCGGGATTTGAAGCACCGGTCTGCATTGTAACCTCTTTGGGCGGTGAAAGCCCCGACGTGCCGACACGTAATCGTTCCGTTTTGGCCGGTTTGATTCGTAACGTAGCAAGTCCTAATGCGACACGTGTGGAAATGCGGGCTCCCAATCCGTTTACCAATACTTATATTGCTATTGCTCTCTTCTACTTGGCAGCCTTGGACGGCATTCGATATGCTTTGAAGAATAAAAAAGCACCGGCTGAATTATTAGCTGAAATTTCCAAGAAGGTGGGAGATAAGACGGACTACCTGGCTACGGATCGTGCTTACCGTTCGGAAGTGGATGTGTTTGAAGCCTTTACGGAAGAAGAACGCAGTTCCATGTTCGGCAAGGCTCCGGCGACGGTTTGGGAAAATTTCAAGTCATGGGAAGTATACCCTGATAAACTGGAAACCCTGGCTTGCGATAACTTTGCAAGACGTGTTATGGATTCCTTCCGAGAAGGCGCTTTGAAACGTTGGGCTCTTGAACTTCAGTATCGTATTGTACCTGATAATCTGGAAAGGGTAATTAATGCCAAAGCGTTGCATTTAGATAGCGATACGAATCCCTTGGAGGAAGAACGTTGGCAGCAAATTAATGCTTTGCGCACCGAACTGGGGAGAGATACGGATAAAAATTTATCTCTCTTTACACAAATTAAACGGGCCTTGTCGGAAAAAGACTACGATACGGCTTCGGATTTGCAGGTCTTGATGAGTAAAAAAATGGATGAATTGAGCGAACTTTATTATGTGTATTCGCACAATGCTTTCTAAATAATTTCACCTTGAGGGGAAAAATAAAAGAGCGGATTCTTTGAGAGAATCTGCTCTTTTGCTTTTTTAAAACTAAGAAACAAAAATGTTTTTGACTTTTTGACTAAATTTGCCGTTTTTGGCTTAAAATCTATTGACAAAGAAAAATAAACATGTTATCTTTTATACAGTTGTTAGCACTCAAAATAACGGAGTGCTAATCAACCGAAACGAGGTGAAGTCGATGGAACTGGATGAAAGAAAACAGAAAATATTGGAAGCCGTCATTCAGGATTATATTACATCGGCTGAGCCCGTAGGATCCCGAACGATAGC
>NZ_JAQCUN010000189.1:0-1848 GCF_027685385.1 Megasphaera sp. AF13-6AC | reverse complement strand
CAAAGACGGCAAAGGTGCTGGCCAAGGGAATTTTTCCCGCAGCGGCGAAACCGGCGGCCGTACCGATCAGATCCTGTTCGGATATACCCATATTGAAATATCGTTCAGGTGCCACTTCTTTAAAAGCATTGGATTTGGTCGCATTGCCCAAATCGGCTTCCAGTACAACTACATTCGGATTTTTATATACTTCGGTCTTTAAAGCATGACCGTATGCGGCTCTAGTAGCTGTTCCCATTATGCTTCGCCTCCCAATTCCTTAAGTGCAGCTGCGCATTCTTCTTCATTCGGTGCTTTGCCGTGCCAGCCGACAAGATTTTCCATAAAGGATACACCTTTACCTTTTACGGTTTCCGCTACAATAACGGTCGGTTTTCCAACAGTCGTCTTGGCAATCGTCAAAGCACTGCGAATGGCATCCATATTGTGACCGTCGATTTCAATAACATTCCAACCGAAGGCTCTGAATTTTTCCGCAATAGGCATGACAGACATAACTTCACTGTTTGCTCCGTCTATTTGTAACTTGTTATGATCAATAAACAAGGTCAGGTTATCCAGTTTATAGTGACTTGCCGACATGGCAGCCTCCCAAATCTGACCTTCCTGAATTTCACCGTCACCGCAAACAGCATAAACACGCCATTCAGCTCCATCCGTTTTAGCAGCCAAGGCCATGCCGTTAGCTACGGACAAACCCTGCCCCAAAGAGCCGGTAGACATATCGACCCCCGGCGTATGTTTCATATCCGGATGGCCTTGCAACATGGCACCGCATTTGCGAAGGCTGAATAATTCTTCTTCAGGAAAATACCCTTTTTCAGCCAAGACGGCATACAACGCCGGTGCCGCGTGGCCTTTAGACAACACAAAACGATCCCGGTCTGCACGATGCGGCTCGGAGGGAGTCACATCCATCGTGTCAAAGTATAATACTGTTAAAATATCCGTTACGGAAAGAGAGCCGCCGGGATGTCCCGATCCGGCTTTCGTCAACATTTTTACAATATTGCGGCGTACAGCAGTAGCCCGCATTGCCAATTCTTCATTAGTCATATTTTTCTCTCCTTTGTTCTTACCGCTCTTTTAGGAAAATATGTACGCTACTCAAGGATAATATAAAATTGCATATGAGTAAAGTATGATTTCATTTTACACATAGCACAATCAATATATTTCGATGGAAGTACCGATTTGTATGTCATAGGCGGTCAGTTTATCATCACCTTCAAGCATAATACACCCCGGTCGCTCCGGAACTTCACCGCCTTTAAAGCACAGAGTACAATGGCTTAACTCCGCCAAGGTATGAGGTGCCTCACTGCCTACGGCCGTAATCGTATAGGCCTTATCACCGATTAGCAGGGTGTCGCCTTTTGCCGGCTCGCCCATACCGCCCTTCTTCTTTTGCAAAATCGATATATCCGCCAAATCGGGCGAAGCCGTATAATCAAAAAGAATAAGCGACCGAGAATCGGGGTCTTTCAAAAACTCCAGAGCTTCCGCCCCGATAGCCACTATTTCCGAACAATATTTCATATGTTAACTCCCTTAATTCTATAACTCTTCATTAAAATTCACTAACGCCTGTGCACAGGATGCGTCGGTAATCAACGTATTTATGTAACCGCCTCGCACGGCACCGACAACAGCTTTCACCTTATCTTCACCGGCCACTACGGCAATACGCCGCGGCACCTTTCGCAAGTCGGCCAAGGTCATACCGGCCACACGCTCATTATGTGAAACAAAGGCCCGGGGTGAGCCGTTAATGTCGAAGTATTGAAGTCCTATATCGCCGACGGCACCCTGCTCGGAAAATTTTTTCAAAATTTTTTCATCTATGTA
>NZ_JAQCUN010000188.1:0-1852 GCF_027685385.1 Megasphaera sp. AF13-6AC | reverse complement strand
TGACCTCGATCAATGGACTGAATGCCGCCTCGAAAGATTTCGGCAAAATATGCGGCATAGTTTAAAACAAAGGCGATAATAGCCGCAGGATAATCGGCCAAGCGTAACCCGGGAATCAGGAACGGAAGGCCGTAATAAATAAATAAGATCTGTAACATGAGCGGTGTACCGCGCATTAAGTAAATATAACCTTCCAAAAGCTTACGCAAAACGGCTAAAGGACTTAGCCGCGCCATGGCCATAATAATCCCCAAGGGCAGGCTGAGAACAATGGTGATGACAAATATTTTTAATGTAACTTGAAGCCCGTCGGCAATAGCCGGAACGATTGTTGATAAATAATCCATAAGAACTCCCTCTGAAACAAAGTAAATGAGGAATCGTGCGATTCCTCATTTACTTTCCATTTTTATAACTTCATCGAAATATCTTCACCGAACCACTTTTGTGAAATTTTAGCCATCGTGCCGTCTTCACTCATTTGTTTGAGCACGCTGTTAAGTTTATCTCTGAGCAGAGTATCTTCTTGGCGCATGCCGACGCCGAATTCTTCTTCACCCATATTTTTATCGATGACCTTGAATACGCCCTGTTTCTTCTGCATGTAGTATCCGCCTACGGCGCTGTCAACCAATACCGCATCGACACGCCCCAGCTCAAGATCCATCAAGGCTGCTACATTATCTCCGTACAGTTTAACATTCCCTAATGACGCTTTAAAGTCGGCCGCTTTGTTAAGGCAATCAATCGAACTGCTGCCGTCTTGTGTCGCCAGAGTCTTCCCGGCTAAACCGGCACGGTCCGTAACGGGTGAGTCACTACGAACCACGATAATCTGACCGTCTTTCATATACGCATCGGAAAAAGCGATTTCCTTTTTTCTATCTTCCGTAATACTCAAACCGTTCCAGAGCATATCTACTTGCTTGCTCTTCAAGGCTGCTTCCTTACTGTCCCAATCGATAGGTTTAAATTCTACTTCAATACCGAGACGTTTTGCGGCTTCCTTAGCCAAATCAATATCGGACCCGACAAGATTGCCGCTTTCATCTCTGAAACCTATGGGCGGGAAATTATCATCCAAGCCGATAATAACCTTATCAGGTAACTTTTGTTCCGACTTGGCCGAGTCGGAACCGCACCCGGTTGCAAGCATAGCTGTCATTGTCATAATTGTTGCGGCCAATATCCATTTTTTCATATTCATTGTTATTCCTCCCTAATTATCATTTATTGTCTCCTCAGACCGCGTTTCCGGATACCCGCCGTCTTTTGATGTCCTTATTATACTTTAGTACGTTAAATTAGTAAAGTATTTTTTCCAAAGTTTTTCGATTTTTTTATTGCTCTTTACGTCAGAGGTCTTCTGCCTCTTCTTGAGCCACACGAATCCTCGCCAGTATCTCTTTTTTATTCTTCGCGGACAAATACCTGAGCCGCACAGGCTGCACAACAAGGCCGCCGATCTCGGCACTACCTAATTCAAAAGTTACCCAATTAGACGGTATGTCGAAAATAGTTTTATACGGTATAAACACGAGATGCTCAGTTCCAAAGAGAATCTCGCTCATAAACTCATAAAAAGTTCGATAATGACTGCGTACAACCAGTCCCTTCTCCGTTACATAACACACCGTATCACCTTGCCGATACATCCGCACAAGACAAAACACCAGGCCGAGCAACGGATAAATGCGAAATGAGGCTTGAGTTTCTACCATAAAGGAGTGAAAACAATACATACCCGCCAGGGCGAACACACCCCGTAAGAGAAAAGATATTTTTCGGCTATTTTCATACCTTTTACAACTCGTGGCGCTTCCAGAATGTTATCAAGAACCGTCATGTGCGG
>NZ_JAQCUN010000187.1:0-1896 GCF_027685385.1 Megasphaera sp. AF13-6AC | reverse complement strand
GTCGGCCAGGCTGTTAACTCGGCACGCGAAGTCATTGAAGGTTACTTGAATACCAAGACGGAAGAATTGAAAGCCGCCGTATTGGCAGCTAAAATCGAGTCGGAACGCATTGATATCACCTTGCCGGGTAGACAACCGATTACAGGTCATGAACATCCTCTCCATAAAATTCGTCGTGAAATGGAACAGGCCTTCCTTCATATGGGTTTTTCCATTGTGGAAGGTCCCGAAATTGAAGACGATTACTATAACTTCCAATGTCTCAATTTCCCCGATGATCATCCGGCACGGGATATGCAAGACTCCATGTATATAACGGATAAAATCCTCCTGCGTACTCATACATCGCCCATGCAGGCGCGTACTTTACAGGCTCACAAACCGAACGAACCGGTTAAGGTTATCGTTCCCGGGAAGGTATATCGTTGGGACTATGATGCCACTCACTCGCCTGTATTCCATCAAATGGAAGGGCTTATAGTAGATGAACATATTCGTTTTTCCGACTTGAAAGGTATGTTGGAAGACTTTTTGCGCGAAATATTCGGACCGCAGACGAAGGTGCGTTTCCGCGCCAGCTTCTTTCCCTTTACGGAGCCCAGTGCGGAAGTGGATATTTCCTGTGTTATGTGCGGCGGTGAAGGATGCCGTGTATGCTCTCATACGGGTTGGCTTGAAATTCTCGGTTGCGGTATGGTTCATCCGAACGTATTGCGCCTGAACGGTTACGATCCTGACAAAGTCAACGGCTTTGCTTTCGGGATGGGTGTAGAACGTATTGCCATGTTGAAGTACGGAATTGATGACTTACGCCTGTTCTACGAAAACGATATGCGTTTCTTGAATCAGTTTTAGGAGGTACGGAAGATGAAAAGTTCATTCGAATGGATGCAAGAGTATGTAACTATAGATAAAAGCCGAACACCTCAAGAATTTGCCGATGTTTTGACCATTGCCGGCATTCCTGTAGAACAGGTGGAATATTGGGGCGAAGATATACAAAATGTCATTACAGGTAAGATTACGAAAATCGTGCCGCATCCCAATGCGGATAAGCTTGTTATTTGTACCCTTAATATGGGAGATAAGGAACTGACCATCGTTACGGGCGCTACGAACGTACGGGAAGGACAAATCGTGCCTGTTGCCGTACACGGAGCTCATTTACCCGGCGGTGTGAAAATTAAAAAGTCGAAGCTTCGCGGCGAAACGTCGGAAGGAATGCTTTGTTCGGCTCATGAATTGGGACTGGACGACAGCCTTCTCTTGCCGGAAGAACGGTCGGGAATCTGGATTTTACCGGAAGATACGCCTATAGGTGTTGACGCCGTAGCTCAGACGGGTTTGCGTGATGTCGTATATGAATACGAATTGACGCCGAACCGGGCCGATTGCTTCAGTATGGTGGGCTTAAGCCGTGAATTTGCCGTGTTGTCCCGACAGGAAGCCAAGCTGCCGCAAGTAGAAATACAAGAAGGCAGTGAAAAAATTGAAGGAAAATTGAAGGTAACCATTGACGATTCGGAACTGTGTGCTCGCTATGCGGCCCGCATTCTTTATAACGTCAAGGTGGGCACGTCGCCGTTTTGGATGCAGCAACGGTTGCGTAAAGCCGGCGTTCGTCCTATTAACAATGTCGTCGATGTAACGAATTATGTCATGATTGAATTCGGCATTCCCTTACATGCATACGATTACGATAAGTTGGCCGGACATGAACTCATTGCCAGAAGAGCAAAGAAAGGAGAAAAGATTACGACCTTGGATCAGGTTGAACGGCAACTGACGGAAAATATGCTGGTCATTGCCGATGCTGAAAAGGCAAGCTGTGTTGCCGGTGTTATGGGCGGCTTCGATTCGGAAGTAACGGAAGAAACCACAACGGTTGTCTTGGAA
>NZ_JAQCUN010000186.1:0-1911 GCF_027685385.1 Megasphaera sp. AF13-6AC | reverse complement strand
TAGATTGAAAAACGGAAGCGGCAATATTTTCCTTGCTGGCTCCTTCATTCAGCAGAGCCTGAACATCCGTTTTAGCGAAAACGCCGCAACGTGCGGCAATGGGATAAAGCGTATCTGAATGCTCCGCCATTTCATTTAATCCCGCAGCATCAGTGTGTAAAAGCGTTGCCATTTGATCGATAAAAGCACCGGTACCGCCGGCGCAGGCCCCGTTCATGCGGTGTTCGTTACCGCCTGTGAGATACGTGATTTTAGCATCTTCGCCGCCTAATTCAATAATGACATCCGCCTGCGGATGATAGGTGCGAACGGATTTCGTACCGGCAATGACTTCCTGAATAAAAGGAATGTGCAAATGGTCAGCCAAGGCCATACCGCCGGAGCCGGTCATGGCAATAGAAATTTGCCGATCTCCGAAAACTTCATAGGCGTTTTCCAACAGGTCAAGCACTTTTTGTCGAATGTCTGTATAGTGACGTACGTAACAGGCGTGAAGACACTGCTTTACGTTATTTAAGACGGCAATTTTAACGGTAGTAGACCCGATATCAATGCCGATGTGCAATAAGTCTTTCATGAAAATCTCCTGTAATAAATTTGAATCGGACCATAAAGAATACAATAATAGTATAAATTAGGTTTATGGTCTATATATCATTATACCACATGCATGGAAATAGAAGATTCAAAAACACAAGCGTTTTGTAACAGTTCCCGATTCTGTATATCCTGTTCGAGAGTATAGAAGTATGTTAAAATGAAATGGCATAATGTTAAGAGACGGAGGCATTTTATGAAAAAATATATAACGGAACATCAGTCCCCGTATTTAGATTTACGGGCCGAAGTAACGGATATCCTTTTTGAAGGCAAGTCGGATTTCCAGAATATTGTTGTGGCCGATAGTAAGGAGTACGGAAGAATGTTGATGTTGGACGGTGTTTTTCAAACATCGGACAAGGACGAATTTACGTATCATGAAAATATTACACATATTCCTCTTTTTCTGCACCCTTCGCCTAAAAATGTATTGATCATTGGCGGCGGTGACGGGGGTGCTGCGAGAGAAGCCGTGCGTCATCCGGAAGTGGAACAGGTGACAATGGTAGATATTGACGGCAAGGTGATTGAACTGTCGAAGGAATATTTCCCCAAAATTTCGGCAGCTATTTTGGAAAACAATCCCAAGCTGACGGTTAAAGTAGGAGACGGAATTGCTTTTATGAAAGAAGCGGAAAATTTCTACGACGTTATTATTGTAGACTGCTCCGACCCGGTCGGTCCCGGAGAAGGCTTGTTTACGTACGATTTTTATAAGGACACGTATAAGGCTTTGAAGGATGACGGTATTTTCGTGCAGCAGACAGAGTCTCCGTTTATGCATCGTAAATTAGTACGTGAAGTATTTGATGCCGTAGGTGCCATTTTCCCGATTACGCGCCTATATACGGCTTTCATACCCCTCTACCCTACAGGGATGCACTGCTTTACCATGGGTTCGAAAAAATATGACCCTTTAACATGGGAATCCAATCGGAAGCAGACCTTTGAAACGAAATACTATAATGAAGGCATTCAGAAAAGTGCCTTCGTATTACCGAACTTCGTAAAAGAGTTGCTTTATGGCGAAAAAGATGTGTGATCGGTAAAAAAAGAGCTATTTTATAACAGCTCTTTTTTATGTATGCGGCTCAATATAAAAAATGATAGAGGCAGAAAGGGGAGTTATTCAACTTCGTCCGGTGACCGGTATTCATGGAATGCGAGAGAAGGGAAGTTCGGGTCAGCCATTTATGCACCGCTTGCAGCTTGCATTCTGGGACACGCTTACAGGCTACCTGTAAGCCACGCAGTAGACGGCAACCCCGCAGCCTTCGCCAGAAGGCTTGACTTTGAGGGGACGTCATGGTA
>NZ_JAQCUN010000185.1:578-1975 GCF_027685385.1 Megasphaera sp. AF13-6AC | reverse complement strand
GCCCTGAGACGACGTAAAAGTTGTCGTTAAAGCACCGGCGTTTAAGGCTCCGTGCAAGGTGCCGGCTGCACCTTTTTCAGACTGCATTTCCTGTACGAGAACCGGTACTCCGAAGAGGTTCTTACGACCATGGGCCGACCATTCATCAACGTGTTCAGCCATAGGCGAAGACGGCGTAATCGGAAATATAGGTGCTACTTCCGTGAAGGCATAGGCAATGTGAGCGGCCGCCTCATTGCCGTCCATTGTCTTAAATACTTTTTCCCGACTCATTTCTTTCACTCCTTTTTTAATTTTCCGTTTATCTTTCTTTTAAAGCATAGTTACTATGCTTTATCTTGATATTATTGTAATCTAAAACGTTTATCTTCTCAACAAAAAGCCGCTCCCTTCCGAGCCGTCCCGTTTTTGAATAAAAACACAAAAAGAGAGAAAATGCGATAACAAAGGCATTTTCTCTCTTTTTATTCACTGGTACTAAAAAAAGTACCACACAATCTTAGGCTGTCGATTTCCGCTTTATTTTGTCAGCTTTTCCAATGTGCCGGCTATAACTTGGACGAGTTGAGCTACCGTATCGAGTTCCACTCGTTCATCCGCACTGTGAATATCGTGAGTTTCCGGGCCGACCGAAACAATGTCCAAGTCAGGATTCATAGCATAGAGGAAACCGGTTTCCAAACCGCCGTGCATAGCTTCCATTCTCGGCTCTTTACCCATTATATCCTTATATGCATCAGCCATGAGCGCCTGCAACTTACTATTTTTACTTTCGGTCCAAGCGGGGAACGGCTTTTCTATATGTACTTTCGTTCCCGTGGATTTTGCCATAACAGGCATGACGCGAACCAGTGCTTGCAAACGTGCGTCAGACGACGAACGGGGGAAATACTGGAAGGCCAATACATCTTCACGAGTTTCAATCGTACCGAGGCTGGCTGAAAGGGCCGGCAAACGCGGCAGACGGCGATCCATTGCAAAGACGCCGCAATGGAGCAAGTTAACAACATCGACAATCGACGTCGTATCCTCTGCAGAAAAAACCGATTTCGGAAGATCCGTCGGTGTAACTTCAAATACGGCATTCGGATCCGTTTCTCCGTAAACAAGGTGAAAATCTTTTTCCGCTGCGGCCACCGTCGCCTTTACACGGTCAATATCCTTTGCCGCTACTACTACTACTGCCGATGCATCGGACGGAATGGCATTAGCCGCAACGCCGCCCTTATAATCGGCCAAAGCATATTCCACACCGCCTTCGGACAAGCGATACAGAACATCGGCTACAGCCTTAATGGCATTGCCGCGACCTTCGTTAATAACTTCGCCCGAATGGCCTCCGGCCAAAGCGTGGGCACGAACAGTCAAAGCCGTATCACCCGTCGGAGCACAACGAT
>NZ_JAQCUN010000185.1:0-568 GCF_027685385.1 Megasphaera sp. AF13-6AC | reverse complement strand
GGAGCACAACGATGTAAGTCACGTGTAAACTCCATGTGACAACTTCCGGCCGATGCGACACAAATAACATGAATCGATTCCGAATCACAATTAATAACATACTTGGCATCTTTTACGTGGTCTGCTGAAAGAGACAAGGCTCCGGTCATGTTCGTTTCTTCGTCGACTGTAAAGATAAGACGCAAAGGGCCATGCTGAATTTTTTGTTGTATAAGATAAAGCGAAATCGCTACGGCAATCCCGTCGTCTGCGCCGAGACTCGTCCCGTCGGCACGCAAAATATTTCCTTCACGGACCAACTTAATCGGATCTTTTTGCGGATCAAAAGCCACACCCGGCTTAGCTACGCAGACCATATCCATATGGCCCTGTAAAATCGTCAAAGGAACGTTTTCACAACCCGGTGTTGCCGGTACATCGGCAATAATATTATAAATTTCGTCTTGTCGGGCCTTTACCCCCAATTCGGCAAGACGGGCAACAATATAGTCACTTACTTCTCTTTCATGATGAGACGGGCGGGGGTGTTTGGCAAGTCCTTCAAACTCCTTCAACACGCCCGAAATAA
>NZ_JAQCUN010000184.1:0-1982 GCF_027685385.1 Megasphaera sp. AF13-6AC | reverse complement strand
TTGTTCAGTTTTCAAAGGTCACTCGCCGTTTGGCGACTCGTTTATCTTACCGCATTCACTTTCTCTTGTCAACCTCTTTTTCTCTATTTTTTCGCTTTATACATAAAAAGTACGGGACACACAAGATTTTGTATGTCCCGTAGTCTTTCTCCTACTTATCCGGTGCCGCAAAGGCCTTTGCGATTTCACTATACAATTTACAGTCCGCTACGCGGAGAGCTTTAATAAATCCGTCAGAAACAGAGGTTCTTCCCCAATTTTCTATAACAGGCTCTATATGTATATGAATGA
Organism: Megasphaera sp. AF13-6AC; assembly: GCF_027685385.1. Taxonomy (NCBI): domain Bacteria; kingdom Bacillati; phylum Bacillota; class Negativicutes; order Veillonellales; family Veillonellaceae; genus Megasphaera; species Megasphaera sp. AF13-6AC. Next base: position 1,691 of record NZ_JAQCUN010000184.1, on the reverse strand, counting down.
GCGTATTTTCTTTTCTCTTCCCATTACTCCTACGACCGTTGCTTTCACTTACTAACGGTAGATCTTCCTTGTCTTTAAACGAAGCTTTCAACCCCTCTATATCCCTTTTAAGAACACCATATGTCTCTCTTATAATTTCCTGTAAGCGCAAGAACATTTCTTCACGATTTAATCCGTTGTCCCGTCCCGATTCATCATAATACCTTAAGGCTAAATACAGTCCATTCCCGTCAGTATCAATGCGCCAAAAGAGGTAGGGGTGTGTCTCGTCCCCCCATTCAAAAGGTCTACGCCAAAATTTTATGTGTGACCAACGCCCGCCTCCTATATTATGGCTGGAATTAATAACACGACTTCCGTCTCCTCCTGTCCGTGGCTCCCACATTCGACGACTGATTCCCAAAGCAGTTTCACCGTCAAATAAGATACGTAAGAAATAATACGGCACAACTTCCGTCGTCTTTAACAGAGTTTCTAAATCCGTCCCCTCCGTCAAGGCACGCTCATATAAATTCGCTTTGTCCAAGAACTCTTCATGCAAATAAGCACTATACATGCTTACGAGTTCACTGTCATGAACATATGTGTCAACAGCTTTAACTAAATCCTCGGCAGACACTGCCAAAACAGGAATCACCTCGGCAGACACTGCCAAAACAGGAATCACCTCTTCACTCAGTTTTCTTTCCCGTTTCACCGTAGCCCAGTCGGCATCACTGAAAAATCCCGTCTTTACATAGGCTACGAAACAGTTAAACCGGCACTCTTTCAACGTATATTCATTACGCACAATTTTTTTTAAATCTTCTTCTATATCTTTATTCCTGCCATCTTCTTTCAAAAGACTGACCAATAAGTTGCCCAGTTCCATTAAATACTTTTGTATCTGATCGTCATGTTCTGATGTGTACACCTTATCTTCAATAACCAGGGCATCTACCTTCCAATTACTATACACTACCAAAGCCAGAACATCCATATGCTTAAATTGCCGCCTGATAACAACACCTTTAATCTTCGGCAAGGCATCATTCTTACGGCCTGACAGCAAGGCCCAAAAACTTCTACCGAGTCCATATAATGGCGAGTCTTCATCCCGATTTAAACAATCCAAGGCCCAGCAGAAAAAAGCGTCTTGCGAAAGTTCACTCGTAGCAAATGCAAAAAGGTTGTGTTTCACACTCATACCTCCGTTCGTGTCGCCCCATATTTTCTTAATTATACGGAGATTTTCTTTTGTTTTTAACATTCTTTCTTTATAGGTATATCGTTCTTTTCTGCCATACCGTCGTATCATATTCCTCAATCCCCCATTTACACGCTTTGATTTAAATCACCAATTCTATTTGCTCTATTAATTTTTATGTCTTTATTTTTCTACCCATTCGCATGATTAAGCAATCTTACACCATTTGTTTTTTATTTCTTTTTATTTTTATTCATTTTTTACTTGTTTTTATTTATCCATCGTTGTATACTTATACCATCTTAAAGAAAGGCAGGCGATTTTATATGTTTAAAAAATTTCTCGCACTTATTGCTCTTACTTTCATTGCTGTCAGTGCCTTAACAGGTTGCGGCACCTCGAGTCCTCAAGGCAACACCGAAAAAACGCTCATCATAGGCATGAACCCCAACTTCCCACCTTTCGAATTTACGCAAGGTGAAGACTACGTCGGCTTCGATGTAGA
>NZ_JAQCUN010000183.1:589-2034 GCF_027685385.1 Megasphaera sp. AF13-6AC | reverse complement strand
ATATCGTCAGGGAATTCCCCGTTGTGATATACATCCTGTACATCATCCAAATCGTCAAATGCATCAATCATATTTTCCAATTTTTGTGCATCTTCCGGAGACAGTGCAATAGTCGTATCGGGAACCATGGTAATTTGTGCGTGTTCCGTAGGAATATTATGTTCAGACAAAGCCTGTTCAACGGCATCGTAAGCTTCAGTCGTCGTAACGATTTCATACTCGTCGCCTTCCGTGCGGATATCATCGGCACCCGCATCGAGAGCTACTTCCATCAGCTTGTCTTCGTCTACCGCATCTTTAGCAACGACAAAAAGTCCCAGATTCTTAAACATCCACGACACGCATCCGGTTTCACCCATATTACCGCCGTGTTTAGAAAAGAGATGCCGTACGTCGGCAGCCGCCCGATTACGATTATCCGTCAAGACGTTAACCGTCAAAGCAACGCCTGCCGGGCCGTAACCTTCGTAGACGATTTCTTCATAACTCTGTCCTTCCAAGGTACCTGCACCCTTTTGAATAGCACGGTTGATATTTTCCTTCGGTATATTGTTTTCTTTAGCTTTTTGTAAAGCCAGCTTCAAACGCATATTTCCCGTCGGATCGGCACCGCCCATGCGAACGGCAATCGTAATTTCACGACTGATTTTTGTCGTAATCTTGCCGCGAACGGCATCATTCTTACCTTTTTTTCGTTTAATATTGGCCCATTTTGAATGTCCAGACATCTTATGTCCCCCTTTACTTCCACCATGCCTCGCCGGCAAGCCTATCCAGAATAATAGCTACTGCCGAACGAACGGAAAGGTGATTGTACTCTCCCGGACCGTATACGGGTTCGAGAATATAATCGAATTTCTTCATCATCTCTCCGGTCATACCGTATCCGGTTCCGAATAACAACAAAATCGGTCGGTCGCCCGTTTCGCCTAAAGTTCTCAAATCCTTATACGAAATCGTATCGGCATACGTGCGTGCATCCGTCGTTACCACATAAGGACGACAGCCTTCCGCTTCTTCTACGGCTTTGATAGCCGCATCCGTATCAGGCAGCGTTTCCACAATATCGAAAGCCTCCGTGCGATAGGAATTATAATTTCTGCCGACTTTACTGCGCCAGAAAGCCAGAATTTTATGAATCATATCCAGCTGGCCTTCTACATGATGAATAATAAAATATTTTTTAACACCGAACGTCTTTGACGATCGGGAAATATCATGCAAATCATAGTTCGTTACAGCCGTGGCGACAATATTAAAGTTTTTATCATACATTGGGTAATGAACTAAGCCCACGTACAAGGGTACCTTCATACGGTCATCTCCCGTTTCAATTCGTCGAGAATTTGTAAGTCCCGTGTTGAAAGTTCGGCGGCGGCCAATAAGTCGGGCCGTAACGCCATCGTCCTGGCAAGAGAAGCTTTTCTTCTCCAAGCCTCTATTTT
>NZ_JAQCUN010000183.1:0-579 GCF_027685385.1 Megasphaera sp. AF13-6AC | reverse complement strand
TGGCAAGAGAAGCTTTTCTTCTCCAAGCCTCTATTTTGGCATGATCGCCGTTACGCAACACTTCCGGTACAACATACCCGCGAAAATCAGCCGGTTTCGTGTACTGGGGGCACTCCAACAACGACATGGCAAACGAATCGTCAGCGGCTCCGGCCGACGCTCCGAGTACACCCGGTATCATGCGTGCTACCGCATCGGTCACAATCATGGCCGGCAATTCGCCGCCCGTAAGAATATAGTCACCTACAGATACGGCTTCATCGGCCAACTGTGATTCGATACGATAATCGACACCCTCATAATGGCCGCAAATCAGTATTATCTGCTCATATTCAGCCAACTGTCGGGCCTTATCCTGCGTAAATTTCTCCCCTGCAGGTCCCATAAAAATAATGCGTCGTTTTTCCACGCCGCGACGTACCGATTCAACAGCCGCAAATACGGGCTGAGCCTTCATCAACATGCCGCAGCCGCCGCCATATACCGTATCATCAGCCATACGATGCCGATCATACGTAAAATTTCGCGGATTGGTCACATCCAAATCGAGAAGTCCGGATTTTACGGCGCGGCCGATAA
>NZ_JAQCUN010000182.1:0-2049 GCF_027685385.1 Megasphaera sp. AF13-6AC | reverse complement strand
TTTTAAAAAATCTGAATATTGCCGTCATCGGCTTAGGGCTTATGGGAGGCTCCTTTGCCAAACGATTGCGTGAACGGACGAAATGCCGGATTACAGCTTTTGATTGTGAGACTGAGACGTTGAACAAAGCCTTAGCGGACGGGGTCATCGATGCCGGCTATACAGAAGGGAATGAAGAGCTGAAAAAGGCGGATCTTCTTATTATGTGTCTGTCACGGGATAATATGCTTTCCTTTTTGCGACAAAACGCCGTATATTTAAGAGAAGGACAAACGCTGACAGATATTATAGGTATAAAAGGAAACTCCGTTGAAGCGGCGGAGAACCTTTTGCCTAGTGGCGTCGATTACGTACCTGCCCATCCCATGGCCGGACGGGAAGGCTTCGGATATGATATGTCCAGAGCCGATATCTTTGACTGTGCCAACTATATTATCGTACCTAATAAGCGTACAAGCCGTAAAGGTGTAAAAATAGTGAAAAACCTGGCAAGGGCTATGGGATGCTCTCACATATCCGTTGTAACGACTGAAGAACATGATCGGAGAATTGCTTACACGAGTTGTCTTCCCCACGTTTTGGCTACGGCCTTGGTTAACAGTCCGTCTATGGACGGGAGTATGGGACGCTTTATTGCCGGCAGCTTTAAGGATGCCACTCGTGTTGCCGATATTAATGCCGCTCTGTGGGCACGCCTTCTCTTAGCCGATAAAAAAGCGCTGCTACAGGAAATAGATCGCTTTAAAGAAGCTCTGGATGAGGTAGAAATGAGTCTTTTGAAAGGTGACAAAAAGGGACTGGAAGAATTTTTAAAAGAAGCGGGAACACGAAGAAGAGAAATGATCCATGAATACTGTAAAGGTCAACACGAATAATAAATTGTACCGGACCTGTTACGGATCGGAACCGGTGAACGCTTTTAAACAGGAATACGGACTTTTTAAAGCAAAAGGGTGTACGACCTGTACAAACCGTCATAAAAGGGGCACATGGAATGAATTTAGTATTAACGCCGAAAAAACTGAGCGGCACCCTCGTAGTGCCGTCGTCCAAAAGTGCGGGGCATAGAGATTTAATTTGCGCAGCCCTGGCGGACGGCAAAAGCTTGGTAAAAAATATAACTCCTTCCGAAGATTTGGAAGCTACGTGTCGAGTTCTTCAAGAGTTCGGTGCGATTGTCGAAACGGTGTCGCATGAAGATGGTCGCCTTACCGTTGCCGTAACGGGCGGATTAAGGCCGCAGACAGGATCACTTAGGGCAGATTGCGGCGAATCCGGTTCGACCGTGCGTTTTCTCATTCCCGTCGGCTTGTTGACGGGAATGAAGATTACCTATACTGGGCGAGGTCGCCTGCCCGAACGACCCTTGGATCCGTTTTTGAATATTTTCGACAACAAGAAAATTGCTTATACAAAGGGGAAAGATTCCTTGCCTCTCACTGTAAAAGGGCGATTAAAAGGGGGTATTTACGAACTGCCGGGAAATGTAAGTTCTCAGTTTTTTACGGGGTTATTGATGGCGCTGCCCCTTTTGCCGGATGATTCGGTATTGCAAAGTACGACGGTAGTAGAGTCGGAAAGTTATATCAACATTACTTTAGACTGCCTGCGACGGCATGGTATATATGTAGAAAAAGAGCGTGACGGGTTATATCTTATTCGCGGTCGGCAAGCTTATCGTACCGGTGAATACCCGGTAGAAGGAGACTTCTCGCAAGCCGCCTTTTGGCTCGTCGGCGGCATTATCGGCGATACTGTCGAATTAAAAGGCTTAAGCAATAATTCGACTCAAGGCGACAGAACTGTCGTATCCTTCATCGAGTCCATGCGCGGACGCATTGAACGAAGCGGAAGTGTGTTACGGGCCGTACCGTCTCGGACAACGGGACTGACGATTGACGTGAAAGACTGCCCGGACTTGGTGCCGGCTCTGGCTGTTCTGGGAACCTTCAGTCAGGGTATAACGAGGATTGTTAACGGGGCGAGAGTGCGGCTTAAGGAATGCGACAGGATTCACGCCATGACTCACGAGTTGAACTCCATAGGCGC
>NZ_JAQCUN010000181.1:0-2052 GCF_027685385.1 Megasphaera sp. AF13-6AC | reverse complement strand
CAAAAAACCAAAAAGGCTTTTCCCCTGCCTGTAATCTCGGCAATACCTTTTCCGGATCCTTATAATAATCAAAAATCAGTACCTTCGTATCCGTTTCGACTGCAAAACCACTATGGTTCAAATAATACACTTTCACAAAAGTCATTAATTCCTCCAGCATCAAAATAGTACCTGCTACTATCACTATATTATAACAATCAGAATGTAAAGACTCAACACCTATGCCCATTCCGGTACATGAGAGTTTGTCGACTTTTCTCGTTGGGAATATATCGAAAAACAACCCTCCCGAAAAAAGCTTCGGAAATTTTTATTTATAAAAATACAGTCTGGACCAATACCATATAGAACAAGGTACCGACAAACATGCTGATAAGAAAGTTTTTCTTATATAAATGAACCCCAACGGTTACAATCAGTGCCAGCCCTTCAGGAATTCCGTTTGGCCAAGTCATAAGACTGACGTCCTTCAACGCATAAACAACCAACATCCCCATAACGGCGGCCGGCAACACCTCTCCTAAATACGTAACGACATCGGGCAACTTCCCGTCTCGTTTATTTACAAAAAGTAAAAAGGGCGAGAACCGTGTAACCCAGGTACCGAAAGCCACTATAAAGATTGTCCACATCATCTGTTCACTGGTCATCATGAGCAATCCCCCCTAAGCGGTAACGTAGTAAAAACACGGAAAGTATACCCGCCATAGCCGGTATCAGAAAGGAAGCGAGACCGCATATGAATAGGGCTACCAAGGTAATAGCCAGCCCCATAATACCGCATTTTGCCGATTTGGAGCGGCACAGATCCAAAAAAAGAACAACAAACATAGCTGTCAACACAAATCCAATCCCCTTAAGCGGCAAAAAGGTCAGTGTACTTCCGGCTATAGAACCGATTAAAACACCCATAAACCAATATGCCTGATTCAGCAATGTAACCCAAAAATAAAACCAACCTTCATCAATATTTTCAGGGACCTCCGTAGTTACATTAACAGCAAAGCTTTCATCACACATCCCGTAAATGAGGTACGGTGTTTTCCAACCTTTTCCCCTATACTTACCAAGCATCGTGATCGCGTAAAATAAATGCCTACCATTTACCATAAGCGCCATAATAAAGGCTCCCACGGGATCAAATGGTTGAAATAACAGCGTCACTGTAATAAATTCCATAGACCCGGCAAAAATAAGCAAACACATAATAAGGGGGTACCCTAAAGGTAGCCCCTGTGAAACGGTAAATAACCCGTACGTAAGGCCAATAAATAAAAAACCGGCAGCAATAGGCACAGTTAGTGGAAAAGCAAATCGTAATGCCCGTAAAACAGTTTGTGACAACATGATTGTCTCCTTCCATTACTTTATAAGATATAACGTACATCAAAAATCAGGCTAAATCAATAGATATACAAACTACCATAGCATAGGCGAAAATTATAAATATACTATGCTTATGAAAATATATTTTATTCTTGACAATTCTTATAACGACGTATAGAATTACAATTAATTTCACAAGTACATGCAATGACCGAAACAAGTACACATATGTACGGGTCACACAGAGAGTATCGGCCACCGGCTGAAAACCGATACAGCAGCCCACTTATGTCGAATGCCTTCGGGAGCAGGATTATCGAACAACAGTAGATAGTCCCGTATGACTGACGTTACAAGTCCTTGAGTGGTAATCAATATATGATTACAATCAGAGTGGAACCGCGGATTCGACGTCTCTGTGAGACGACGGGTCTTTTTTTATACCCTTTTATCAGGAGGTTGTACTACGTGTTTTCAAGATTACGTAAAGATATTCAAGTAATCAAAGATCGAGATCCGGCTGCTAAAAACGTGGCGGAAATCTTGCTTTGTTACGCCGGTCTGCACGCAATTTGGGCACACAGACTCTCTCACTTTTTTTACCGTCACGGTTATTTTGTTACGGCTCGCCTTATTTCCAACATAGCCCGCTTCTTTACAGGCATCGAAATCCATCCCGGTGCCCGCATCGGCGAAGGACTTTTCATCGATCACGGTACAGGCATT
>NZ_JAQCUN010000180.1:0-2109 GCF_027685385.1 Megasphaera sp. AF13-6AC | reverse complement strand
GGTGCCGATAATGCCGGCCGTCAAGCCGAGTAGTGCCGCGCCGACGATAATGATCCAAAAGGTGTATTCGTTCCACAGATTCATAAGACGACCTCTTGCAGGTTATAAGCCTCTTTCAAGGAGGCGGCGGTAAAGGCCTCAGTCGTTTTACCGCAGGCTACGGTACGTACATTGAGGAGAGTGACCCAGTCGAAATAGGAGCGAACCGTATTCAAATCGTGATGAACGACAACGACTGTTTTACCTTTATTCTTCATTTCCTTGAGAGTGGTAATAATTGTTTCTTCCGTTTTTTTATCGACACCTTTAAACGGTTCATCCATGAAATAGATTTCGCCGTCTTGAACCAGGGCTCGAGCGAGAAACACCCGTTGTTGTTGGCCACCGGATAATTGTTTGATTTGCCTGTTTTCGTAATCGGCCATGCCGATTTTTTCCAATGTCCGCAAGGCCAGTTCCCGATCTTGTTTACCGGGTCTTCTAAACCACCCCAGATGTCCGTAACGTCCCATGAGGACAACGTCCAGAACGGTTGTGGGGAAATCCCAGTCGACGCTGCCGCTTTGCGGTACATATACGATTTGTTTTTTGTCTTCCTTAAACACGCTCAAGGTACCGTTTACGTAAAACTTAACGCGACCGGAAATGGTAGGAATAAGGCCCAGAGCTGCCTTTAAAAGCGTGGATTTACCGGCCCCGTTAGGACCGAGCACGGCAGCCAGAGCCCCTTGAGGGACCTTCATATCCACGTCCCAGAGAACGGGATGCCTGTCATAGGCTACGGTCATATCTTCTATTTCTACAGCCCAGTTCACAGTGTACCTCCTTATTTTAAGGCGTCGACAATCGTGTCTATATTTGCTTTTATCATACCGATGTACGTACCGGCCGGATGGGTCGTCGTATCGAGAGAGTCGGAGTATAGTTCTCCGCCGACAACTACGTTCCAACCTTTGGCCCGGCAAGCTTCCTGGACTGCTTCAATCGTTTTGTGAGGTACTGACGATTCCACAAAAATGGCCTTTATTTTATGGTCCGTAATAAATTGCACCAAGTCGGCCATGTCACGAGTACCGGCTTCAGAGGCCGTACTTACGCCTTGCAGCCCGCGTACTTGAAAGCCGTAAGCACGAGAAAAATACTGAAAAGCGTCATGTGCCGTTACGAGGATCCGAGAATTTTCCGGAATTTCGGCACTCCTTTTTTTAACATACTCGTTCGTTTCGTCTAATTGTTGCAAATAAGTTTGCGTTCTTTCCTTGTAATGGGCGGCGTGCTCAGGATCTTTTTCAGCCAGAGCTTTTTCTACTGCTGTAGCCGCTTTTTTCCAATTTTCCACGTCAAACCAAATATGCGGGTCTTGGGCAGCCGCACCTTCGTTTTCGAAGGTCAGAATGCTTTCCGCAGGAAGACTGTCGGCTACGTAAACGGTAGAGATTCCCTTGTTTTCAACGTTTTTCAAAACATCTCCCATTTTTCCTTCCAAATGAAGGCCGTTGCAAACAATGAGGTCTGCACCGGATAAGGTTGTTACATCGCCGGCGCCGGCCTGATAAAGGTGGGGGTCTACGCCGGGGCCCATGAGCCCTGTCACGGCCACATCGTCACCGCCGATTTGAGAAACCAAGTCTGTAAGCATGGTAGTCGTAGCTACGACATGAAGCTTTTCGCCTTTTTTTGCCGGTTGCGATTGACTGCCGCAGGAAGACTGTCGGCTACGTAAACGGTAGAGATTCCCTTGTTTTCAACGTTTTTCAAAACATCTCCCATTTTTCCTTCCAAATGAAGGCCGTTGCAAACAATGAGGTCTGCACCGGATAAGGTTGTTACATCGCCGGCGCCGGCCTGATAAAGGTGGGGGTCTACGCCGGGGCCCATGAGCCCTGTCACGGCCACATCGTCACCGCCGATTTGAGAAACCAAGTCTGTAAGCATGGTAGTCGTAGCTACGACATGAGGTCTGCACCGGATAAGGTTGTTACATCGCCGGCGCCGGCCTGATAAAGGTGGGGGTCTACGCCGGGGCCCATGAGCCCTGTCACGGCCACATCGTCACCGCCGATTTGAGAAACCAAGTCTGTAAGCATGGTAGTCGTAGCTACGACATGA
>NZ_JAQCUN010000018.1:11751-16936 GCF_027685385.1 Megasphaera sp. AF13-6AC | reverse complement strand
AAGACGTGTCTCGATTTCTTTCTTTACAACCAAGCGATCCACGACGACTTCAATCGTATGTTTTTTATTCTTATCAAGATGAATATCGTCGGATAACAAATAAATTTCTCCGTCTACACGTACACGCACATACCCGTCTTTAACAAGCCTTTCCAAAAGCTTTTGATGAGTTCCTTTGCGGCCGTCAACAACAGGTGCCATGACCATGATTTTCTGTCCGGTTCCCAAGGCCAGGACAGAATCGGTCATCTGTTCTATGGTCTGCTGACGAATGGGTTTACCGCACGACGGACAAAAGGCTTCGCCTGCACGAGCATAAAGAAGGCGAAGATAGTCATAAATTTCCGTAACCGTTCCGACAGTGGAACGGGGATTGCGGCTGGTTGTCTTCTGGTCGATGGAAATAGCCGGAGACAAGCCTTCAATGTAGTCTACATCAGGCTTATCCATTTGTCCCAAAAACTGCCGTGCATAGGCTGACAGAGACTCTATATAACGCCTCTGCCCTTCCGCATAAATCGTGTCAAAGGCCAAGGATGACTTTCCCGACCCGGAAAGTCCCGTAATGACAACGAATTTATCACGCGGCAATACGAGATCTATGTTTTTTAAGTTGTGCTGTCTGGCACCTTTTATAATAATTTTCGCTTCAGACATACCTCAGTCCTTACTCCTCTTCATTGGCTTTCCTTTTTCTACGGCCTCACTCTTACGACGGCGTGCCGACGGATGACGAACCTTACGAACCGTGCGTGCCGACGGCATATCGGCCTGTCCGGCCAATTCTTTCGGTAACGTGTCGTCATGACTCATTTGCGACAGTTCTTGTCGTAACCGTCCCAGGCGATCTCTTATTTCCGCCGCCTTTTCAAATTCCAACTGCCTTGACGCCTTTTTCATTTCCTGAGTCAATGAGTGAATGACCTTGTGCAAGGCTTCTTTAGTAAGCAATTCATCGGCAGCTCCGTAGCCTTTTTCTTCTTCACTCACCTTCGTCAGTTCAATTAAGTTTACAACCTCTTTCTTAACCGACTTGGGTGTAATATGGTGCTCCTTATTATAGGCTTCCTGTACGGCCCGGCGACGTTCCGTTTCGTCCATAGCCCGTTGCATGGATCCCGTTACCGTATCGGCATACATGATAACGGTGCCGTGTTCATTACGAGCCGCTCGCCCCATAGTCTGTATCAAAGCCGTGTCGGATCTTAAAAAGCCTTCCTTATCCGCATCAAGAATGGCGACTAATGAGACTTCCGGCATGTCCAGCCCTTCACGCAACAAGTTAATGCCGACAAGAACATCGAATACGCCCGCCCGTAAATCACGAATGATTTCGGCCCGTTCTATAGTAGCAATATCCGAGTGCAAATACCGCACAAGAATCCCCGTTTCCTTTAAAAATTCAGTCAAATCTTCCGCCATTTTTTTAGTCAGCGTCGTTACTAAAACTCGTTCTTTCTTTTCAATGCGCTTGCGAATTTCACCGAGCAAATCGTCCATCTGCCCCGTAACGGGGCGGACCTCTACCTTCGGGTCCAGAAGTCCTGTAGGCCGAATGATTTGCTGGGCCAAATTGGTCTGTACTTCCATCTCATAGTCACCGGGCGTCGCACTGACATAGACAATCTGATTAATCCGTTCCGTAAACTCATCAAAATTCAAAGGTCTGTTATCCTTAGCCGACGGAAGTCTGAACCCGTATTCAACAAGAGACTCCTTGCGTGACTGATCGCCTGCATACATAGCTCTAAGCTGCGGTATGGTAACATGCGATTCGTCGATGAGAATCATAAAATCGTCGGGAAAGTAATCAAGCAAGGTATACGGTGCTTCTCCGGCCTTGCGGCCCGACAAATGGCGAGAATAGTTTTCTATGCCCGAACAATATCCCATTTCTTCCATCATTTCCATATCATACCGCGTACGTTGTTCCAAGCGCTGTGCTTCCAACAGCCGTTCCCGGCTCTTCAAATATTGCAATCTTTCCGTCAACTCTTCGCTGATTGTACCGAGGGCTCTTTGCATCTTTTCCTTCGTCGTTACGTAATGACTGGCAGGATAGACGGCTATATGCTTTCGTTCAGCCAAAACTTCCCCTGTCAGCACATCCACTTCCGTCATGCGATCGATTTCATCACCGAACATTTCGATACGAATGACGGAACTGTCGAAAGCCGCCGGAAAGACTTCAATCGTATCCCCGTGTACGCGAAAGGTCCCGCGCTGTAAATCTAAATCGTTTCGTGTATATTGAATGTCCACGAGTTTTCGTAAAATTTCGGTTTGAGATTTCTCCTGCCCTAAACGCAAGGACAGTACCAAATCACTGTAATCTTCCGGGTCACCCAAGCCGTATATGCACGATACGGAAGCGACTATAATCACGTCACGCCGTTCGAAAAGACTCATCGTCGCCGAATGACGCAACTTATCTATTTCATCGTTAATAGCCGAATCCTTTTCAATATATGTATCCGTTGTGGGGATATAGGCTTCCGGCTGGTAATAGTCATAGTAGCTGACAAAATAACCCACTTCATTATCCGGAAAAAAAGCCTTGAATTCACTGCATAGTTGGGCTGCCAAGGTTTTATTGTGAGCAATGATTAACGTAGGCTTTTGAACCCGCTCAATCAGTTTGGCCATCGTATATGTCTTACCGGTTCCCGTGGCTCCCAATAATACTTGAGCCCACTGCCCGCTTTCAATACCGTGTGCCAATGAATCTATGGCTGCCGGCTGATCTCCCGTAGGTTCAAAGGGAGATTCGACACGAAAAGGACGAGACCGATCATAATCCTTATTTCTTTCTTCTACATTCATAAACTGATGCTCCGTTTCTTTACGAAACTATACTTCGTAAGTCTTATTATTTTAGCACAAGACCGAACATATGTACACGTAAACGGGTAGAAAAACGGAGCGGCTGCGAACCGCTCCGTCAACTTATTTAGCCATCATTTTTGCAAGGCGTTGCGCAAAGACAACAGGATCTTCCGGCATAATTCCTTCCAACAATAGTGCCTGATCGTATAAGAGTTCACTGTACTCTTTGAATGCATCCTTGTTCGTTTCTCCGTCATGTATAGTCTTCAGTTTATTGAATAATTCATGATGAGGATTGATTTCCAAAATACGCCGTGCCTTCATAAACGGATTATCCGCACCGGCAAAAGCCTGTTCCATGGCTACAGACGGCCCTGCCGCATCGGCCACGAGGCAAACGGCACCGCTTTTTAACCGATTGGAAAGGCGTACATCCACCACTTTCGATTCCAAGGCTTTTTTCACGTCTTGTAGCAGACCTTCATTATCTTTAGCCAAGTCTTCGTTTTTCTTTTTTTCTTCCTTAAATGTATCGTCATCCAAGTCCAAATCGCCGCGGCTTACAGAATGGAAGGACTTACCGTCGTATTCATGAAGAGCCTCAATGGCGAATTCATCTACGGGGTCAAAAAGATACAATACATCCAGTTCTCGATCCTTCAGCAATTCCGTCTGCGGCAAGGCATCAATGCTTTCCTTGTCTTTACCTACAGCATAATAAATCTTCTGCTGCCCGTCCTTCATAGCCTCTACATATTCTTTCAAGGTAACGAGACGACCTTGACGAGCCGAATAAAAGAGTACCAAGTCCTTAAGCTTGTCCGCATTGTTTTCTCCGGTCATCATGCCGCTGTAAATGCCGATCTTAATAGACTTTCCGAACTCGTTCCAGAACTTTTCGTATTCAGGCCGTTCTTTTTCCGCCTTTCGAGCCAAAGTTTTTAAAATAGTCTTTTCCAAGTTCTTGCCGATAACTTTTAAATTACGGCTTTGTTGCAACATTTCACGCGAAATATTGAGGGACAGGTCGGGAGAATCGACAAGGCCTTTGACAAACCGCAAGTATTCGGGAAGTAAATCCTTGCACTTATCCATAATAAATACGTGACGCGAATACAATTGAATGCCCGGTTCATAATCACTGTAATACAGATTCATAGGAGCACTGCCGGGAATGAACAGAAGTGCCGTGTATTCAACCGTTCCTTCAGCCTTTGTATGGAATACTTCCATAGGCTTTTCCCATTCATAGAACTGATGACGGAAAAAGTCGGCATATTCTTCGTCCTTAATATCCGACTTGTTCCGAGTCCACAAGGGCTGCATGGAATTCAACGTCTTCAATTCCGTTTTTTCAATCGGATCAGCCCCTTCAACGGGCTGACCGTCTTCATTTTTCGGTACTTCTTTTACCGTTACATTCATCATAATGGGATAGCGAATATAGTCGGAGTATTTTTTAACTAATTCGGAAAGACGACTTTCATCAAGGAAGTCATCTTCACCTGTTGTAAATTCATCTTTCAGTTCCAGTACGACAGCCGTTCCGTGATGTTTAACATCGCATTCCGTTAAGGTGTATGAGCCGTCACCCGTAGATTTCCAACAATACCCGGTATCCGTACCGGCCTTTCTGGTCAAGACCGTAACGGCCTTAGCAACCATAAAAGCCGAATAAAAACCGACACCGAACTGGCCGATTAATTCCTTGTCCGATACGTTTTCATTATCTTCTTTTTCCGCTTTCAGACGTTCCAAAAAGGCCTTAGTCCCTGACCGAGCAATAGTACCGATATTGGCTTTAATATCTTCCTTGTCCATGCCGATACCGTTGTCGGCAACAGTCAAAGTCTTCTTATCCTTATCTATGGCCAGTCGAATAGAAAATTCCGTATCGCCTTCCAATAAATCGCGATTTGTCAACGCTTCATAATGTAATTTATCAATAGCATCGGAACCGTTGGAAATCAATTCACGAAGAAATATTTCACGGTTTGTATAAATAGAATGAATCATAAGATCCAACAATTGTTTTGTTTCAGCTTGAAACTCATATCTTTCTTCAGCCACTTTTCAAAACTCCCTTCTATGTAAGCATACTTTTCTTTATGCTCATCTATCATACCTTATAAAGGGCAAAAAGTCAAAGTCGTCTAAAAAATAAAATTTCCGCCTCCCTGCAAGGAAGACGGAAAGAGTTTAATACAATCCTACCGATGCGGCATAGGCCAATAATACGGCCAAAGGACCTGTAATCATGCGCGAATACAAGACGGCAGGCACGCCCAGTTCGATGGTTTCCGGTTCCGCTTCACCAAGACTCAGGCCGACAGGAATAAAGTCGGCGCCGACTTGTGCA
>NZ_JAQCUN010000018.1:0-11741 GCF_027685385.1 Megasphaera sp. AF13-6AC | reverse complement strand
GTCGGCGCCGACTTGTGCATCAATGGCAAAGAGAGCCGGCAGAGCATATTGCGGAGGAATATGCCCCAAACCGATTTCCGCCCCTAAAAGCGTACCTATAACCTGTGCAATAACCGCTCCCGGTCCGAGGACAGGCGAAATAAAAGGTAGGGCACACACGAGCGCCAAAATCAACATTCCCGGCAAGGATGCGGCAACGGGGGAAATGGTAACAGCTACGACATTACCTACACCCGTAGCCGTAATAATTCCTAAAATCATGCTGACAAAGGCCATAAAAGGCAAAATACTTTTGATGGTTATATCGATAGATTCTCTACCGGCAGCATAAAATTTATTGACCACCTGGCCGATGCCGATGCCCATCCGTGTCACTATGTTAGCCGATGACTGCCGCACTTTTTCAGGTTCCTTGCTCGCCGATACGGAGACAGCTTCTTTTGCCGCTTCGCGCACGACAGCCTCTTTACTTGCATAAGCAAGACACTGCGGCGTCACACCCGATACGTATAAGTCTTCGGTTATATATTTACTCAAAGGCCCGCTGCGCCCGACGGGAACCACGTTAATCGTGTGAATGCCCTTCCGGGGATAAACACCGCACCGTGCCGTACCTCCGCAATCAATCACGACGGCCAGAATTTCCGAGTCATTGACTCCTGTCGTAAAACCGTCGACAACTTCACACCCCGATAATTCACCGAGTTGCTTGGCAATAGGGTGAATCCCGCCTCCGGTCACGCTGAGAATAATATGTCGTTGCGCGGTAGGTATCAGTGTAATCGGACCGCCCCAACCGCCGGCGCCTTTACAAACAACTACTGATTTATACATGTGTCACCTATACCTTTCGTCCCGCTTTACGATTCATGTATATATAAATTCGTTCCGTAATGATTCCGCGTAAAAAGATAACTACTATACCGATAAGAAAGTAGCGAACCGCTAAATCCCCCAAAGGATATCCCAGTGCCTGAATACCCGCAGCAATACCCATGTACACGAAAAGTTCGCCTCCGTTGGCATGAGGAAAGAGTCCCGTGACAGGGTGCACAAAGCTTACCTGTGCATCATAAAAAGCCGGCTTATACTTTTCCTCTACAAAACGTCCGAAAGTAAAACACATGGGGCTCGTTAAGAAGATAACGGATAAAACGGGTGCTAACGTATAGCGTGTAAGTTTATACTTTGTCGCTTTTCGGGCAAATCCGTAAAACCGCTGCTCTCCTATGAGCTTAATCAATGAGTTGACGGCCGTCATTAAAACGACTACGAGAGGGATAATTCCCGTAACAAAGCCTGTAAATATTTGCGCCCCTGCCTTGAACAAGTCGATAAATGAATTGGCACACATGGCAATAAATTCCATTATCCCTTGACCTCCTCACCGGCAATCTGTTCCGCCAATTTTTCTTCCAAGGCGTCCAAAGCCGCAATATACCCGCTATACTCGTCTTGCGCTTCTTCATTACCGCTTTTAAGTCGAGCGTTTACGTCATAAATAGATTGGCCGTTCCACTTCCCGTACTCCTTAAAACTATTAAAAACCGTAATTCCTCGCATCAACTCTCCCCCCGTAATCGTTCCTTGCGAATCACAGGCCAGGAGCACTACATAACCGGGGCCTACCTTCCGCTTTTTAGTACCTACACCGACGTTCCCTTTTTTATGAAGTCGTTTCAAAGCCTCATTAAATGATTTTATTTGAAACTTGGCCCCCAAAATCTGTCCTCCTATAAGTAGACAGACCATAATAAAAAACAAAATAATTTTCATGTTTTCCGTCCTCTGCTCATATATTGTCGTAATTACGGTACATACTCCGTATAGAATATCATTATTTTTATATTGTTTCAATGAATTTTTATTATTGAAATTTTGTAAACATAATGTACTTTCGTCAATATAAAATACAGGGCTTCACTCGTCAGCCTCGTACCTGACAAGCAAAGTCCCGTATTTGCAAACCTTTCTTATTTACCGTAGCCGCTTTGACGATCTACTTCATGTTCTAATGCTTTTCCCGCTAAAAAAAGTTCTAAATTTCGAGCGGCAATTTGAATAATGCGATTATGTGTATATTCCAAATGTAATCCGCCCGATACATGCGGTGTAATATAAATTCCCGGCGTATGCCAAAGGCGATGACCTTGCGGTAAAGGTTCAGGTTCGGTTACGTCTAATGCCGCCCCTGCCAACCCGCCTGTCGCTACGGCATCACATAAAGCGTCACTGTCTACGACATTGCCGCGACCGGCATTGATAAACCAAGAGTGTTTTTTCATCTTTCCCAATCGCTCTTTCGTAAACAGCCCTGCCGTTTCCGGTGTATCGGGCAACACACAGGCAACGACCTGTGCCTGTGGCAGGAGACTGTCCAAGTCATCAAGCGTGGCTACCGCATCCGCCCCGTCAAGTCCCTTCGTAAGACGACGCCGCACAGCCGTAATACGGGCCCCCATGCCCTTCAAAATCCGTCCGAACGTGGCTCCTATATCGCCGTATCCCACAACCAAAACTTCCGCCCCGAAAACACTCTGAACCGGTCCTTCATCGTGCCAACTTTCAACCTTTTGATTGTCGTAGTAAGCAGGCAGTCGTTTCATCATCATTAAGAGCTGTGCCGCCATATGTTCCGCCACGGCCACTCCGTACGCCCCCGTCGCATTGGTTAAAAGAACGTCTTTACCGACGACATCGACATAGCTCCCTACTCCGGCACTGTTCAGCTGTAACCATTTAAGCTTTTCAGCCTGCTTTAACAGGTACGGGTCCGCATTACCGATAATAACGTCGGCATCATTTATGACATCCCGTTCCACAGGAATAGACAACCCGGTACCTTCCATACTGTCCCCGACATATACAAAAGTATGTCCCGGTGCGATTTTTTCCAACAGTTTTTTATGTGCCTCCGTTACGGCACAAGTCACAACGATTTTCACGGAAGTCTCCTTTCTTATAGACATACATCACTATGTATAACTTCAAATCATAATTCTGTTTTCGCATTTATTTGATTCTTTCTAATTATAGTGCTCTTTTATATTTGAAACAAGGGCTGCTTTTTTTAGCCGGATCGTGTAATAAAGACCGCCCTTCACCCCTTTTACGGGCATACAAACAAAAAAAGACGGTAACCGAAGTTACCGTCATAAAGGTCGTTACCGGAGTTTACGCTTTTGTTACGTTAGCTGCCTGAGGGCCACGAGCGCCGTCTACGATATCGAATTCAACTTCTTGACCTTCAGTCAAAGACTTGAAGCCGTCTTCCTGAATGGCAGAGAAGTGAACGAATACGTCGCCGCCGTCTTCTCTTTCAATGAAGCCATAACCTTTTTCTGCACTAAACCATTTTACTTTACCTTGCATGACACAATCCTCCTAAGATAAAAACTTCCAGCTATCTTGCTAGCTATGGCCTAAGTGTAACATAGTTATAATCCAGTGTCAACGAATATTTCCAATGTATGCATGTAATAAAAATTCGATAATCACCCTATTTATCGGCTTATTTTCGAACATAATCAATAAAGGAATATGCATATTTATTACTCAATGTTTTTTCAAAGTCATGCCTATCAGTCATAGCCCACTCATTTTTATTTTCTTGCGGGAAATAGGTATCGGCCGCGAATTCTTCATGAATTTCCGTAATGTACATTCGCTGTGCCAAAGGCAAAAAGGATTCGTAAACAGAGGCTCCTCCAATGACGAAATATTCCTTGTCCTCCACCAGAGAAGCACATACATCTTCTACAGAATGATATACATCGATACCCTCATGGGCCTTTTTGTAGTCTTTCTGTGACGTAATTACCATATGTCTGCGATTCGGCAAAAGGCCCGGCAAACTTTCAAACGTTTTGCGCCCCATGATTAAATCATGCCCTGTCGTCAAGGCCTTAAATCGCTTCAAGTCGGCTGAAATATGGCACAGTAAATCTCCGTCCTTACCGATGCCGCCGTTTTTATCTCGCGCTACAATCAAAGAAATCATACAGCGACCTCCATGGGCAATTTCCCCTTGTGCGTATACCCTTCCAGACGGATATTTTCAGGCCTAAATTCATAAAAATCTGTGATTCCTTCATCAATGACCAGCTGCGGTGCCGGTAACGCTTCCCGTCGTCTCGCCAACTGCGTTTTCAAAGCTTCTACATGATTTTCATAAATGTGTGCATTATTGATGACATGAGTAAACAAACCGGGCCGCAACCCGACAGAGCGTGCAATCAGGTGAACAAGAACGGCATACTGAGTCATATTAAACGGAATTCCCAAGCCCATATCTCCACTTCGTTGTACAAGCATGCAGTTCAGTCGGCCATCGGATACATCCCATAAGGTCTGATAAGCGCAAGGCTGCAGAGCCATATCAGGTAAGTCTTCAATATTCCACAAAGAGACGATCATGCGTCGATTTTGCGGATCCGTCCGCAATTGCTCCAAAAGCGTATCCAACTGTTTATATTTACGAATCTGGTACCCGTAGGCCTTACCGATCGTCCCGTCTTCACGCATCCATTCATCCCATACATGACAGTTCATCTTTTGCAGTTCTCGTACATCGTTACTCTGTAGCTGCCAAATCCACAACAACTCCTTTACCGCCGTCTTGAAGGCGACAAATTTTGTCGTTAAAATGGGAAACTCTTTTTCCAAGTCGAATTGCATCATCTGATGAGGCAGTTTATAGGTCCGAATACCCGTTCTGTTCTGATCGAAGTAACCGTGCTCCAGAATATTTTCTACAATATTCAAATATTGTTCATCTGCCAAACTCATAAGATCAGTCATCCTTTCCGTCACTTACAATAATATCAAGAAACGCAGGCCCGTATTTATGTAATTTAAAGTCGCCTATCCCCTTTATACTGTGCAATTCTTCAAGTGTTGACGGCCTTTGTTCCGCCAACTCCCAAAGCGTTACGTCGGAGAAAATGACAAAGGGCGGAATATGTTCTTTCCGCGCCGTCTCATATCGAAGTTGTTGTAACTTCGTAAATAAGGGACGCAATCGTTCCTCATCGTAAATCTTACGCATACTCCGCTTATGTACGGCCCTTGCCGGCACCGAGTCCTCCGTCTTAAGCACACGCATTACGGGAGCACTCTTACCCGGCCCCAGTAAAGTTCTGCCGGCCGCCGCCAGAGACAAGACGGGATACTTGCCTGTTGCCACTGATAAATAGTCGCGACTTACGGCATAGCGAATCAACGCCGCCATATCGGCCGCCGAATAATCACCGAGCATACCGAAAGACGCATTTCGTTCAAAGCCGTATTGCCTGATTTTTTCCGTTGCCGTTCCGCGCAAGACGGCCGACACGACAGTCTGACCGAAACGCCCTTTTAATTCATCTACACACATACAAATGAGTTTTACTTCCCGAGTTATGTCTTCATCCGTTGTTTCGGCATCACAGTTTCCGCAGTTTCCGCACTCTTCATACTTCACTGTTTCACCGAAATATTCCAAAATCGCACGCCGTAAGCACGAAGAGGTTTCACAATAATCGACCATTCGATTCATTAAAGCCGTGTCATTCTTTTTCTGCTCTTCATCAGTTGATGATACATCGATTAAAAACTTCTGAACCATAATATCGCCGCGCGTAAAAAGAAGGATACATTCCCCCGGAGCCCCGTCTCGTCCGGCACGCCCGGCCTCTTGGTAATAACTTTCCATATTTTTCGGCATTTGCCAATGAATGACAAAGCGAACATTGCTTTTGTCAATTCCCATGCCGAAAGCATTGGTCGCCACAATCAGCTCAATACGGTCATAGGTAAAATCTTCCTGTACACGTCTTCGCTCTTCATCTGTCAGACCGGCATGATAACGGCCGACCTTAAAGCCGTTC
This sequence comes from Megasphaera sp. AF13-6AC, assembly GCF_027685385.1. Taxonomy (NCBI): domain Bacteria; kingdom Bacillati; phylum Bacillota; class Negativicutes; order Veillonellales; family Veillonellaceae; genus Megasphaera; species Megasphaera sp. AF13-6AC. Next base: position 5,874 of record NZ_JAQCUN010000018.1, on the reverse strand, counting down.
TTACGCAGCATATCGTATACCTTGTCCGTCTCCTTGCGCGTGGCGGCGTAAATGATACCGCTTTCCTTCTTATGTTCATCCAAATAAGAAATGAGAAAGTCCGTCTTTCGTGCCGTCTTGATAACACGAAAATATAAATTGGGCCGATCAAAACCGCCTACCAAAACCAGAGGATTTTTCAATCCCAGAAGATTCAACATATCCTGTTTAACGTATTCCGTTGCCGTGGCTGTAAAAGCTCCTACAACAGGACGTTGCGGTAACGACTCGATCCAGTCTTTTATCAACCGATAACCGGGACGAAAATCATGACCCCACTGGGATACACAATGGGCTTCGTCGACAATGACGGCCGACACGGTTACACTTTTCATGACGGCTGTGAAATACTCGTTTTGTAATCGTTCGGGCGATATATACAAAAGTTTTACTTTTCCCTGTCGCAAAAGAAAAAAGCGTTTATTCGCTTCTTCTACCGTACACCGACTGTCAATACTCGTCGCCCCGATTTCTTGTGCTTGCAGAGCATCCACCTGGTCTTTTATCAAAGACAACAGCGGCGAGATAACTACCGTTACCCCCTTACTCATTAAGGCCGGTATTTGAAAGCACAGAGATTTCCCCGCCCCCGTCGGCATAATGGCCAATACGTCCCGATGCATCGCGAGTGCCTCTATGACCTCTTCCTGCCCGGGTCGAAAGGATGTATATCCGAAATACTGTTGTAATATATCCGTCGCTTTCATGCCCTCACCCATGCCGTTTCCATTCAAACGGCAAAAAAAGACTGTAATAAAATGTGTATATACATTTTATTACAGTCCCTTGCTTAAGGCAATGCTACATAACACCTTTACTTATCCAACTCTTCGTGCAATAATTCTCCCAAGCGTTTTACCCCTTCAACAATACGATCTTCCGTCATATTCGAATAGTTGAGACGGAAATGGTTAACTTCTCCGTCGTTGGGATAGAAAATGACTCCCGGGACATAGGCTACATTTTTTGCAATAGCCTTCCGCATCAAAGCCTTTGCATCAATCCCTTCAGGCAAGGTAATCCACGTAAAGAGGCCTCCCTGAGGTCGATTAAACTTAACTTCTTTGGGAAAATATTTTTCCATGGAGTCGCACATTAAATCACGACGTTTGGCATACAAATCCGTAATCTGCTTAATATGCGCTTCCATATCATACATCTTGCAGAAGTAAGCGGCCTGTCGCTGACCGAATGTAGACGTGCCGATGTCGACGGATTGCTTAAACTTAACGAACTTATCGACAACGTCGTCAGGAGCTACAATCCAGCCTAAGCGAAAACCGGGCATAAACGTTTTGGAGAAAGACCCCATAAAGACAACCTTACCCTGAGTATCCATAGATTTCAAAGACGGTAATTTATCGATACCGTAACGAATTTCACCGTACGGATTATCTTCAAGAACGACGACATCGTATTTATTAATGACATCCATAAAGGCCTTACGGCGTTCAACAGGCCATGTAATGCCCGTCGGATTCTGGAATTCGGGAATGACGTAAATCATGCGAATGGAATCGTCTGAAGCCAAGACTTTTTCCAACTCTTCAACAACAATGCCGTTTTCATCTGTCGGAACGGTGGTATATCGCGGACCGGACGGATCGAAAGCCATGATGGCACCCATGTAAGTCGGGCTTTCCATGAGAACTGTATCCCCTTTATCAAGCAAAATCTGGGCTAAAATAAAGAGTGCTTGTTGAGATCCTGTCGTAATAACAATATTATCGGGAGTGCAGTCAACGAAGAACTTATCTTTCATACGAGCCGCCAGTTGTTCGCGTAACAAATCATAGCCCTGTGTAGGCCCGTACTGAACGGCTTGACGTCCCTGTTCCGTATAAATGGCTTCGTCTACCTTTTTCATTTCTTCAATCGGAAAAAGCTCCGGTGCAGGCAAGCCGCCGGCAAAGGAAATAACTTCCGGCTTTTGAGTCAATGCCAAAATTTCAGCAATATCATCAGCCTGTAATGTTTGTGCAAATGTAGAAAAACGTGCCATAATGCAATCCCCCCTAAATATAAATATCTTTAACGATTACGTAAAAGTATACCACCATACAAATCTATGAGCAATGCGAAAGTTAAAAAAAAGACCTCCTGAAGAGGCCTTTCTTAATTTATTTTAGAGTAACTGTTTTGCTTCTTCTACTTTTATTTCTAACACTTTTCGCAAGAAGGAGAACTGCTTTTTCATCATCTCATAGTCCTCACCTTCGTCTATGAGCTTGGCCGTACCGGTAATGCGAAATCCCGTACCCTGATATCCGTTAAACCCTTCCACTTCTCTGGCACCGACGGTAAGGATGATTCTATTGTTTACATCCAAGTCCGTTTCCGTACTGTTCATACCGGCAGCCGGAATAAGCAATCGATCATCATCTTTTTCAACGATGTACGTATTCCATGTATTGTTTACATGCGGACCCTCAGGCGTCCATGTCGTAAGTGATACAACCCCTTCATAACTCAAGACATCGTGTAATTTTTCCGGTAACATATTTTTCTTCCTTTCCCTCATAGCCGTTCGTAACACGGCACTCCTTCAACAATCACTAATAGGAGGATTATACACTAAGGAAACGGCTTAGGCAACATACGGCGAACTATGATAGAACTTCATCTTACTCCTAAGGATTTTCGTATATGCTTCATCAGGTCGCTATGTTAAATATTAATACACAATATCTTTTCGGTGATACCGTAAGTTTGCAACTTGGATCCCGATAAATCCGATAAATAATACTAACATGTGCTTTCTTTTCATGTCTTTCCATGATAGGATATAGGTAAGAGAATGAGGGCATTGCCCCCATTCCTCTTACTTCTTGCCGTTAAGCCTATCCCAGATACTTATCAATCCGACCAGGCTGATTATTACCTGCGATATAAGGCTTACGGCTTTTTCTATATCCGTTATCATGTTTTCACCTCTTTGTTGTAATTTCTACAAGAAATTAGGCCTTCCGGAATATTCCGGAAGGCCTTTTGCTTATTTCTTCGACAATTCGGTAAATCCGTCTTGAATTGTCTGTATGATATTATCTATTGCAGAATGAATACCTCGCAGATAAATTCGATTTCTAATCTTCGCCCACACCGATTGAGTCATTTCGATTTCTGCTCGGTTCGGCTTCTTGCCTTGCAGCTTTTTCTTTGGCTTCTCGCTGCTCTTTCGACTCGCCGTTCAATTTTCCGACTTCCGCTTTAATGGTCTCCACCATTGCCGCACCGTCGTCGAGCTTTTCCGGTGCTGCATACAATTCTGCCATTGTCATGGTTCTCATTCTCCTTTTCGAACACATTAAATATATGTGATGCGGTCTCCTCCGCTTTTCACCAATAAAAAATGCCCTACGCACTACTGCGCAAGGCATGAAAAAAGCACCCACATTCGTGAGTGCTAAAAGATATTTCGCCCTTACCAGTCAACCTGAGGCAAGCAGTCCTTAAGAGGCTTTCCGTCAAACATCTGATTGTTTACCAAATCATCAATCGTATCATAGTAAGCTCGCTCTTCATTACTTAAAAACTCATAACCGTTATCTGTTCCACAAGCCAAAAACGTTTTTCCGTTATATTCGTATGTTGTATCGGTCGTAGCAACCATATCTTTAAACTCTTCAATTGTCATGACTTAAGGCTCCTTTCTACATCCGTAAGTGCTTGTGGCTTACTTTTTCGCACTTCGTCTTTCCCCGTTTTTTCATTCTTCACGATTTTATATTCATGCTTATGCCAATAGTCGGGCTTATCATCCGTCCCCACATTATGGTTTTTAGGTTGCCCATGATGACCAAAATGTATTTGTAAACACATATCGCCTTTTTCATTATAGAACGTTATGTTTTCCTGTTTTTCGCCAGGACCACACTTTGATAGATGCCTGACGGCAGTATTGGGTTCACTATGTAACGGGATCTTCGGATGAACCTCATTCGTTTTATCAATTATCTCTGATTTAAGTATACCCCTGTAAGACGGCTCTTGCAATACATTATCTTTGCCTGTAGGCTTTCTAACCTCAAAGCCCTCTTTAGATACGCCCCTAGCACTGGCATACCACTCTTTCTTGCCGCCCATTACACCTTTTCTGCCATGGACACCAAGCAACCGTTCTTGCTCCCGTTTCGGAAGCGTTTTGATATATGCCTTTCCACCCTTATCAACATTATCTTTTTGCTTGCTCATGTCAATCATGCCGTCAACAATCGGCTTTATTCGACATAAGCAGTGAGGATGTGCAGGGAGCTTCGGAAATTTGTCTTTCGGGAATATGCCCTTGCCAAGGCCGTACAGGTCGGCATGAGCGTATACGTCACAAATATCGCACTTCGGATGTCTATCGGTATTTTTATGTAATTGACTACGATGACTATTAAAAATCCGGTATAACGACAAAAGCGAACCACCCATCCTTATCAATCCGATAAGAATAAGTAGTTCGCTTTTGTATTCTCTGGTGGGCGATGACAGGATCGAACTGCCGACATCTTGCTTGTAAGGCAAGCGCTCTCCCAGCTGAGCTAATCGCCCGAGTTGTGGTGACCCCTACGGGATTCGAACCCATGTTATCGCCGTGAAAGGGCGGTGTCTTAACCGCTTGACCAAGGGGCCATGGCTCCTCAAGTAGGACTCGAACCTACGACAAATCGGTTAACAGCCGATTGCTCTACCGACTGAGCTATTGAGGAACAACGTGTTCCATACGGAACAATAAGAATTATAACAAAGAACCGTACAAAAAGCAACACCAAAATTGAATGCTTACGGGCAAAACACAAAAGAAGGCCGAATCCATCGAAAGAGGACTCGGCCTTCCTGATTTCACATCGCCTGTAAGCAGACAATTTATAGGCTATATATGTCGGCTTACATCATACCGGGCATGCCGCCGGGCATACCGCCGGGCATTGCGGGAGCCGCACTTGCCGGTTCGGGTTTATCCGCAACAAGCGTTTCCGTCGTAAGTACGAGAGACGCAATAGAAGCAGCGTTCTGTAAAGCCGTACGCGTTACTTTAGCAGGGTCGACAATGCCGGCCTTAACCATATCCACATATTCTTCCTTGAGTGCATTAAAGCCCACACCGTCGGGAGAATCCATAACCTTGGCAACAATGACCGAGCCTTCCAACCCGGCGTTATGCGCAATCTGGCGAACCGGTTCTTCAACAGCGCGCTTAACGAGATTAATACCCGTCTGCACGTCCCCTTCTTCTTTGAATTCATCCAAAACGGGAAGAATATCGATAAAGGTCGTACCGCCGCCGGCAACAATACCTTCTTCTACTGCTGCACGAGTTGCGTTCAAGGCATCTTCCAAACGAAGCTTCTTATCTTTCAATTCAACTTCCGTAGCAGCACCTACTTCGATAACGGCTACACCGCCGGACATCTTAGCCAAACGTTCCTGTAATTTTTCTTTGTCAAAGTCGGACGTCGTTTCGGCAATCTGTGCCTTAATCTGTGCTACGCGATCCTTAATAGCCGCAGCATCGCCATGACCTTCGACAATAGTCGTTTCGTCCTTCGTTACACGTACCTGACGTGCCGTACCGAGGTCTTCAATGCCGATGCTGTCCAACTTACGGCCTACTTCTTCCGTAATAACCGTAGCACCTGTCAAGGTCGCAATATCCTGCAACATAGCCTTGCGACGATCCCCGAATCCGGGAGCCTTTACAGCGACGGCTTTAAATGTACCGCGCAACTTGTTGACAACGAGAGTTGCCAAGGCTTCGCCTTCTACATCTTCAGCAATAATCAGAAGTTCCTTACCGGCCTGTACCACTTTTTCCAAGGTCGGCAACATTTCCTGAATGGATGCGATTTT
>NZ_JAQCUN010000179.1:0-2128 GCF_027685385.1 Megasphaera sp. AF13-6AC | reverse complement strand
GCAGCCGTCACACGCTTACCCGGATAAATACGAATATCATTGGCCGTCAAATAATAGTCCGGAGTCTTAGCTACGGCGTGAGGAGTCGTAATTAAACCGTGTTTGATATAAACGGACCCGTCCGCCATTTTTGCGCTTTGCCCGCGGAAATAAAGGGCCGATGAATCGCTCGATGTATATCCTGCCACGGTCGCCACCGTAGCCGAATTATCCTTCGTATTATAAACGACTCCGTCTGCCGTAATAACCTGGTCATCATTAATATAGATGGTCGGTCCTTTTGTTTCATATGTACCGGTCTTCATGTTCCCTTCCATATAGGAAGTATGCAGTTCACTCGTACCGCGTTGTACATCCACATTGCCGCGACTTTGTACGTATCCGTCCGAATTTCGCACATACACGGAATCGGAGGACACCTTAGCCGGCATAGGCAACGTATCAAGTTTGGCCATTGCCGCATCTAAGTCGACAGCAGACGCGGTCTGAACCGGGGTATGTAATTTTTCCGTTACAGCCGTTTCCCCTGCGGCATATGATGCAATTCCCACAGGAAGTACAAAGGCCAATACCGTTGCGGTCAGTCGTTTATTCATTCGTGTCACCTTTATATAACCTACTGTTCTGTAGGCGTAATGGTAATAATCGTTTCATCGTTCGCATCGTCAAGGTCTACGGGACGAACATCCGAATTGGCTGCCGTTGTCGTAACTTCCGGTTCAGCCGCTTTTGCAGGTGCCGGCGTTTCCGTTTTTTCGGGCACTTCCGCTTGTTCCGGCTTTTGTACAGCACTCGGCTTTTCAACCTGGGGCGATGCCGGTGATTCCGTTACGGTTGTCGCCGGTTCATTAGTGCCGGGAACGACAACACCGCTAGCCGCCATGTCCGCCGTTTCCATCGTATTCGGACCGCCTTCAGATTTAAAGCCTACAACATCCGCATCGTGCTTCGTTTCAGCATACATTGTCGAGCCGGCGGGAATGTCTACATTATTGCCCTTAACGAACAAGCCGCCGACCAAGCCGACAGGTCCGAGAATAATGGCTCCGGCAGCGGAAGCCCCGACAGCACCGGCGGTACGCTTGTATTGTTCCTTAGTTTTTTCACCGACAACAAGCTGTACGGGCGAACCGTCAGAAGCATGGACGGAATCATATTCAATTTCTATCTTACCGTCTCTACCGAAGCGTCCGGCTTTACGTGCTTTACTCACCGTCCCTTCGGCTTCCATGCCGCGAGGAATGGCTATGACATCCCCGACTTTAATATCTTCGGCAACGGAGAAACGAAGGCGATCACCTTCGGTCAAGTCCTTGGAGTTAATAGGATCTTCATTGGTCATTTCCACAACTGTCCCGGCAGGAATCGTTACCACCTGAGACACGAATTTTCTCTTGCCCAACATGGCGGAACGAAGAGCCGCCACGCGGCTACGCAGGGATCCTGTACCGACCTTACCGCTGATACCTTCTTCCAGCTCTCCTACGCGAGTCGTCAAGGCATCGTTTGTAACCGTACCGGAATATTGGCGCTGCATCATGTTGACTGCTGCCACCATGGACAGATCCGAGCCCGTATTTCCGTACACCTCTTTATATAATTCATCTGTTCTCGAATCAACACTGCCCGAAACGGAGTCAGAACCGTTGAGAACTTTATCGAGAGCGGCAATACGAGTATTCAGTGCACCTGTCTGAGTCGTACCGTATACGGTCGTTTCCACCTTTTCCGCTTTTTCAAGAATCGTATAGTCTGCAGCTCCGACAGTTGCAACTCCGCATAATGCGACAACCGCCAACAGTGCCGATATTTTCTTATTCCACACCATAGTCATTCCTCCTGATTCTATTGCCGTAGGCAATGACATACCATTTCGATAATCAGTTAATATTATAGTAAATAGGTCGGTAAAAATCAACAAGAACGGCTTATTTGCGTCATTACGGATATGAATCTATAATGTAATCAAAACTTAACAGCGAGGTGTTTTTTATGCTGACAGAAGCAATGATTCGCAAGCAAGTTGCAGAAGCTGCTGAAAAGGCTCGACAGACAACGCCCTTGGCAGGTTCCATCACCAATTTCGTAACAGTCGACTTTGTTGCCAATGCGCAATTAGCCGTAGGCG
>NZ_JAQCUN010000178.1:0-2142 GCF_027685385.1 Megasphaera sp. AF13-6AC | reverse complement strand
GGTCCCATGAACCGGTGCCCAAGAGGGCATCTACTTCGGGCAACTCTTTCAACAACTCTTCCTGATACTGCTGACTAAGACACCCTGTGACAATGAGAATCTTGCACCTGCCTTCCGTCTTATATCGGCCTGCCTCGATAATGGCGTCAATAGACTCTTGCTTAGCTTTTTCAATAAACGTACATGTATTGACGATAATAATGTCGGCCTGCGCCGGATCGTCGGTCATGCCCATGTGTTTATCCTTCAAAATCCCCAGCATGACTTCCGTATCTATTAAATTCTTCGAGCAGCCCAAGCTGACAAAGGCAATCTTCTCCATTACGTATCCTTTCCGAAGCGGACCGTTCTGATCCACCAATCTTGCAATTCTTTTCGTTGTTCGTCATTGTAATGCTTCGTCGTCATAAACAAAACGGGGTCTTTTCCTTTCGAATCCTGACGTTGCGGCAAGGTCGAAGAAGCAAAGTTATAGTACAAGCGGTTTTTGCTCAATATATCGACAGCTTCGTTGGACAAAAGCCAATCCGTAAAGACGGCGGCCAACTCCTCGTCTTCGCACCAACGCGTAACAGCTGTTCCCGTCAACCAGTACGATGTCCCGTCCTGAGGATACACATCGAATACGGGAGCTCCGTCAAAACGATATTGCCGTTCCGTCAGAGCATCGATAATGCCGACCTGAACTTCTCCGGATGCAACGCGATGCATGACGGGAGCCATGGTTTTAGAATAAGTACCGATGCGTTCCTGCAGGCTGCGAAAATACAGTGCCGACCGCTCGCTGCCGTGTACTTCTACGAACTCGCAAAGAAAGTCGCCGCCAATATCCGTTGCCGCCAAATCGGGAAAACTGATACTGATAGTCGAATCTGTCAATAAGTCGCTCCACGTATTGATATTATTGCCGCCCATGGCATAATAATCACGATTAACTACAAACAATAAAGGATCGTACCACAATCCGGTCCAGGCATTTTCATCGTCCTTCAAATAAAGAGGTACTGTTTCCGTCGCCTCCGATGAATAGGGAATAAAACATCCCTGAATCTGACCTTGGCGAAGTGTATCTTCCGACGCAATGACCACGTCCGGCGTCATGCGTCCCTGCACGGGCTTTTGCAAGGCCCGTTGCAAGCCGTCTTCCGACATGGACACCATTTGTACCCGCAAATGCTTGGACTTGTAAAAGGCTTCGGCCAAATCTCTGTTCACGGCAGTAGGCATATCCGAATACACGACAAGATGCCGCTCTTTAGCATACATTTCCTGAGTAGCCAACTGCTGTTGCCGTTCTTGCTGTATATATACGCCTACTGCCAAAAACAGTCCTATGAACACAATCATGCCTATGAACGTGAAATATCGCTTCATCTGATTATCTCCTTGCAGTCTTCCGATTTTGTGAGAACCGGCCGCCTTGCCGCCTTGTTCCCTTGACGGAATTCATCCTTCCCGACTGTCTGCCTTCGCTTTTGTGTATGTCCTGCCCTTGAGAGGTGCGGGACTGGCGAGCTCCCTTATAATCCCGTCTTTCTTTCGCCTCCGCCTTGCGGCGCGGTGCAATAAGACATTTCGGTCCGAAGCCGATGAGATCTCTTCTTCCGGCAAGGCACAACGCTTTATGAACCGTATCATAATTAGCCGGGTTCTTATACTGCATAAGTGCCCGTTGCATAGCCTTTTCTTCCTGTCGCCGTGCCACGTAAACCTTCTCACCCGTCAAGGGATTCATTCCCGTATAGTACATAGCCGTCGACAAACTTCCCGGCGTAGGAATAAAATCCTGTACCTGTTCGGGCTGCATATACATATCTCGTAAAAATTCGGCTAACGTAACGGCATCTTGTAAGGTACAACCGGGATGACTGGACATGAAATACGGTACGAGATATTGCTTTTTACCCAACTCCCGATTAACATCGTCAAAAACAGCCTTAAACTTATAAAACGTGTCGATACCGGCCTTCCCCATCATATCCGTCACGTGTTTAGCCGCATGTTCCGGTGCCACCTTCAGCTGACCGCTTACGTGAAACTCGCATAATTCTTTAATAAACTCACGGTTATTCGGGTCTTCCAACAAATAATCATAACGCAAACCCGAGCGAACAAATACCTTCTTGACCTTCTTAACCTTGC
>NZ_JAQCUN010000177.1:0-2169 GCF_027685385.1 Megasphaera sp. AF13-6AC | reverse complement strand
CGCCGTCCTTTAATATCCGATCCAGATATGCCAGTGTCGTCGTACCCAAGAGCGGACTGATATGTTCCGACTCACTACGGGACGGTCTATCTTCTACAACAATAACCTCTCTAAAACCGAATTTTTCTTCCAGGCGTCGTTCCGTTTCACCGAATTCGGGAGCAAAGGGGTCGAGAACCTCTATTTTTACAATCCCTTTCTCACGACCTAATTTTAAAAGTCGTGAAACAGTAGGTCTTGAGACCCCTAAAATCTCACAAATTTCTTCTTGTCCTAAATTATCCCGATAGTATAAGGAGCAGCATTTTACAAGAAGCCTCATATCATCGACAATCTTTCGCATGCCCTCACCTCTTTCGTCGTGTACACGGCTTCGAATATATAACTTTTTCATTTCTAATTATACCCCTGCACTTGCAATAAAGCTATGTTACACTCAGTTTTTATGCCAATTTTGCGTTATCTCCTCTCTTTTCAACGAATATTCCTTGTACATACATAAATAATGTGATATTATAACAATCCCTTCTATGCTATAATATCCGGTGTAGAAGTCCCTTCACGGGGATGTAAAGGTTTCGACGTGCATAGTTGTATCATGAACAGCGAGCCGGGGTTTCATCTGCCCGCAAATCGGTGAACTTTTAAATTAAACGCAAAAGAAAACAATTTTGCTTTAGCTGCCTAAGCGCAGCTGACGTCTCTTACCGCTAATCCTGCGTGCGGTCTGTAGGCGACACTTAGCGGGATACTGCACAATCGGGCCCTACGATTGTGTCGGGAAACTACTGGGCTTGGTCGATGGGGTTTGTCCTTGTACGAACATCGATTGAAATCGCTAACAAGGACTGCGCTCGGAGAGGTTCATGGGGCAGTGTGTACGGACAGGAGTTCGACTCTCCTCATCTCCACCATAAATGAAATAAGACGTGTGAAAGTATACTTTCACACGTCTTATTTTTTTCTGTAGATCAAATTCAACCATAGTCGTATCCGTAACAAACCATTTTCCCTCCGAGTTTTCAGTCAAGGACACGCCTTCTTGCACCGATTAAGCTTATATACCACTTAATCATGCCGATTTAAAGGCTCTATCACTTTACCGGGATTCATAATCCAATTGGGGTCTACAGCTTGTTTTATAGTTTTCATAAATTCCAGTTCTACCGGATCCGTATATTTTTCCATATACTTCAAGCGTTTCAGACCGATGCCGTGTTCTCCCGATAGCCTGCCGCCTAAAGAGTATACATACGGATAGGCAACAGCGCGGAATTGTTCCAACTGTTTTTCCCAATCCTCATCGCTCATGTCACATTTCAGGATTTGAAAGTGAATATTTCCGTCACCGGCATGAGCCAGACAAAATGGCCGAAAATCATATTTCCTGCTTTCTTCCATCAGCGTTTTTATGCAGTCGGCAATTTTCGTAACAGGAACTACCAGGTCTTCCGATGTGCCGACTTTCGAATAGGTCCGCGTACTTTCCAGGCAGTTACGGCGCACACTCCAAACGCGATCGTCAGCCTCTACAACGTCTGTAGCATGACATTCTTCGCAAATCTTCATCAATTTTTCCGTTTTTTCATCCAGCTCCGCTTCGTTAAAAGCCTCAATGGTAATGATGTCATAATAGCCGTCTTCCTTGTGCGGCAAATCCAGTTTACAGTACTCACAAGCACTGCGTACGAAGGATACGTCCATAAATTCAACAGACGTCGGGTTAATACCGGCTTTAACAATTTTGGGAACCGCTTCGGCCGCGTCGCTTAATTTCGTAAAGACTGCAAGAACGTCTACATGAAATGGACTTAAAGGCACGAGTTTCAACGTGGCTTTTGTAATAATTCCTAACGTTCCTTCACTGCCGATAATCAGTTGATCTAAACAAAATCCGGTAGAGCATTTTTTCAAAGTGCTGCCGAAAGTTGCGATTTTTCCGTTAGGCAATACGACTTCAACGGAATACACCTGGTTTCTCGTCGTGCCGTAGCGAACCGCTTTGTTACCGCCCGCATTGGTTGCCAAGTTTCCGCCGATAAGACAGCTGTCGGCACTACACGGGTCGCCGGCATACATAAGTCCCTTCGACCGGGCCAAGGCCTGAATATCCGCCGTTCTTACGCCGGCTTCGACGACCATATACATTCCCTCTTCGCTGCATTCAAG
>NZ_JAQCUN010000176.1:0-2229 GCF_027685385.1 Megasphaera sp. AF13-6AC | reverse complement strand
GTGGCGAAAAAAACGCTCAATCGGAACGCAAAGAGTTTCGACCCAAGCCCGAGTTTCGTGAGCGGAAATTCGATACACAACGCCGCACCGGAGGACCGTCCTCCTTTGAAGATCGGTTGAGCCGATTCTTAAAGGAAAGTGATGAACGGCTGATGGATTTAAAACGGAATACCGATTCCAAACGGGGCGGACGCGGTGCACGCCGTGCCGACTGAGACCGGTGGAATGTCGGACAACGGGAGTGTTCCTTTAAGGAATGCTCTTTTTGTTTTCTTAAGAGACAGGAGACTTATGCATTATGACTGAGACGGAGTATGCTGTTGTTGACATCGGGTCCAACTCTTTGCGGCTTATGCAGGGACTCTTATCCGACGGACAATGGCGATTTTATCCGAAACGAATGGCTACGACGCGATTGGCCAGAGGTTTGGCTGAAACGGGGCATTTATGGTCTGACGGAATTGCGAACTCTTTGGCTGTTATGGAGGAGTGGAATCATAACTTACAGGGAATTCCAGTTTGTGCCGTCGCCACGTCGGCTGTGAGGGAAGCTAAAGACGGGCAGGCTTTTTTAGCAGAAGTACGCTGGCGCTTCGGTTGGCATTGTCGTATTGTGTCGGGACAGGAAGAAGGAGCTTTGAGTTTTGTCGGGGCTACCTCCCACGTATCCGATAATACGACCGTTGCCGTATTGGACATCGGTGGCGGCAGTACGGAAACGGTCTTGGGGAAAGACTGTGAAGTTTCATGGTCTCACAGCTATCCTTTAGGGGCTGTACGCTTGACAGAGACGGGCGGGAGCACCGCTGAAGGCTTGCAGGCGATCCGACATAAATGTGATTCTGCCTGGTTAAGGCAACCTGTTAAGCCTGAAACTCTGATTGGCGTAGGCGGAACCTTGACCTCCTTGGCTGCTATGGATGCCCGCCTGGAAATATACGACCCGGCTGTTACGGACGGATATGTTCTTAGCCGTGACAAGGTGAGTGAATGGTTGCGGTGTCTGGCCGATATGAGCGATGAAGAACGAAAGTGTGTGCCCGGCCTGGCATCACAGCGGAGTACCATTATTTTGGCAGGCCTGACTATTGCCGAGTCGTATATGACTTATTATGATATAGACGAAATTACGGTAAGTGAAAGAGATTTATTGGAAGGTGTTTTCTATAAACAGGCCTTTTATGATTCATGCCGTATTTATAAACCGCAATGATGGACGATTTGATCCGTAAGGTAGAATCCTTTTGTAAAAAAGAAAACTTACTTGACCGGCAAGATACGGTTATCGTTGCCGTATCGGGAGGACCTGACTCCATAGCCCTTTTACATATATTAGCCGCTTTGCAAGACCGATGGTCTTTACACCTTGTTGCGGCTTACGTAAACCATGGATTGCGTGCGGCAGCCTTTGAAGAGGAAGTTTTTGTCGAGTCGCAAGCTCGGGCTGTGGGGGCTGAATTTTATTGTCGCCGTATCGATGCGGCGGCTATTGCCGAAAAGCAAGGGCTGTCGATTGAAACGGCGGGACGTAACGAACGCTATGCTTTCTTTTCCGAGTTGGCCGAGAAAACGGGGGCAGTGAGAATTGCCGTAGGCCATCATGAGGACGACCAGGCCGAAACGGTATTGATGCACTTGCTGCGGGGCGGCGGCGTGAGCGGAGCCGGGGCTATGAAAGCCAAAAACGGCCTGATTATTCGTCCCCTGTTGTGCGTGTCGCGTCAAGACATATTGATTGCCCTAAATGAGGTGAGTTTGCCCTGGCGTGTTGATGAAAGCAACGAGTCGAGAGAATACTTACGGAATCGTATTCGTCATGATATCATGCCTTTGTTAAAGAATATCAATCCTCAAGTAACGGCAGCTTTAAACCGTTTTGCATTTATCAGCCGACAGGAAAATATGTACATGGAAAACGAAGCTGTAAAACAGTTGAAACTTGCAGAACGTCGAAACGAGCGGGGATTTTACCTGGATATTCCTATTTTGACAGACTTGCATGAAGCCTTGCAGCGCCGCGTGGTAAGACTGGCGGTACAAGAGATGACGAAAGATATATACGCACCTGACTTTGCGGCTGTCGAACGGATATTAGGCCTGTGCCGGGCAACATCGGGTAAGCAAGTGCGATTCAAGGATCTGATCGTTTACCGGCGGGGACGGGAATTGTGCTTTACCCGGGGTATTGCAAGAAAGGCAACTTTATTTACAACCGATACAGAAGAGGTT
>NZ_JAQCUN010000175.1:0-2240 GCF_027685385.1 Megasphaera sp. AF13-6AC | reverse complement strand
CATATACATCGGGACTTTCCGGCTGTGCCTATCGCGATGAATCCTCGTGGCGTCGTCATATAGAAGCACAGTTGGCGGAAGGAAATATTTGTGTTGTTTTTGACGGAGAGGATCCCGTCGCTTATGCTTTTTACCAACTGGGAGAATCGACAATTCAATGCGGAGAATTCGTATATTCCGATTATAAGGGGAAAAGAGGGCTCCTCGAGTACTTCTATAATCATCGCTCGCAAGGCGAACAATTGCAGTGGAATGAAGGAATGAAAGACCAGTCATATCGATTCTATCCGGACGGTAAAAAGGGCCATGAAACAATACCCTTCATGACGGGTCGTATTGTCGATGTTAAAGGTGCTTTGGAAGAGTTGTCATACGATAAAAAAATTCAAGGGCGTGCGGTATTTTCTGTGGAAGATCCCTTGGCCGACTGGAACACGGGGACATTTTCCTTAACTGTGAAAGAAGGTAAAGCCGTTGTAGAATCGGTAAAAGAAGTGGCAACGATACGGATGACTATCGGTGCGTTAGCTCTTTTGGTTTTCGGTACACTTGATGCGAAGGCTTTGGTCTTTTATAATAAATTGACGGCGAGAGAGGAAGATATAGATTTCTTGGACCGCCTTTTCCCTAAAACGGAAACATATATTAATGAATGGTATTAAGGTTGTCGGTTATAGCCGGCAATATTAGAGGAGATTAAGTATGAAATCGGTAACGAAATTTATGATTGCTGCAGTAGTAGTAGCGTCTTGTAACGGGGGCGTTTGCACATACGATGAAACTCAGGCGGCAGATACGACGGCGACGCAAGCCCGAATGACGGCGACCGTGTCGGAAACTGAAGGGACATTATCTTTATCCGTTAAAGATTCGGAAAAAATTACAAGTAACGATGCGGATTATATGGACATGGTGCTTGCAGGCACCAATAGTGATACGACGCTCAGCTCCCTTTTTGCTAATATGACAAAGCAACCCGGTAGTAAACTCATTCCCCTTAGCGGTCGAGTTGCCAAGGCCCCGTCTACGGTTCAACAGGGGTATCCTCTTTCTTACGTACGGGCCATTGACGAAAAGTCTGCCGTAAAACAGGAATTGCCGGACGGTAAGGTTTTTATAGCTACCTCGGAAGCCCTTTTGATTCGTAAAAAAGAAGCGCTTAAAGTATTTGAAACAAAGCCGGTTGCCTACATTTATAACCCGAAAGACGGGTTTGTAGGACGTATGAATTCGGAAAAAGCCGTTTTGGCGAGAGACTACTCTTCGCCGGATGAAATAGAAAAAATACCCTTGACCGCTGTAGCTGCCGATTCACGTGAACACATGCTGGTTGTTTATCTTAACGATAAGGCAAAAGTTGTTCCCGTAAAGGCGAAAAAACACTATTTTGTACGCGACTATGCGGAACAAATAAAGCCTCTCTAAAGGAGTTTCATTTATGATACACGTAACTGACGGCGCTATGCGCTATATAAAGAAAAAAGGAAAAAATCTTCTTATTCGCTTCGATTATCAATCAAATACGGGAAACTGTTGAGTCGGTGATGCCTTAGGGGGTAGATATATTCCCGTACTGCAATTGGTTGACCGCTCATTAAAACCCGATTGTCCGCACGAAGAATTTGGCGATGTCATAGTCTGGTACCCGCCGACTCTTCGGCCCGTAGCCGGTAAAGATGTTGTGACTATCTGTGTTAAATCTCTTTTTTGGATTAAACGACTGGAACTGGAGGATGCCTTGGTGCTGAACTCCAAGCCGGGCGGTCGCAATCCGAGTATACATGACATGGGTGCGTAAAAAACCCGATGGGACAAAGTAGAATACTTTGCCCCATCGGGTTTTATGTTTGCCGGATTTTCCCGGTCAGACTTTATTTAGCTGTCTGAACTTGCTATAATTATTTGAGAATAATTAATGAATAGCGAGTGGAGGGCGATTGTTATGAAACTACGTAAGGTAACGTCGGTTGGCTTAATTGTAGGTCTTTGTTTTTCGGCCGTCACGGGATTGGCTGCGGGAACTCAGTTTGCCGACCCGAGTGTGATTATCAGTATCGGTGGGGCTACCGGAACGGAAGCGGCCGGACGGGTTCGTGTAGATGCGACGGCAGGGGCCAGTATTATGATTACGCCGGATCAAAATTACGGGCCTCTTTCTTATCCTGAAAGAGACGGTAGACGAGTACCTGATAATTTGAGCCCCGATTCACCTGCGACGGCTCGTGTTGTCATTCGCGGTG
>NZ_JAQCUN010000174.1:0-2241 GCF_027685385.1 Megasphaera sp. AF13-6AC | reverse complement strand
ACGGCGACTTTCAATGAGGACCAAATCTACGGGCATAGAAAAGGCGGCGTGCTCTATAGAGCATTTTTTTTCCGGTCCGTCCGGGATAAGAGCCGTACAAACGGCCCCTGCACGAGTCGCCAAATCCGTATCGCTGCTTTGTTTAGGCCCACTCGGCATGTGATGAGTGCTTTTAACATAGCCGACTTTATACCCCTGGTCGGACAACTCTTTGATGACCTGTGTAGTCAGGTGCGTTTTTCCCGTACCCGAAGTTTCTGCAGTGATGGAAACGACAGGAACGGGACGACTTTGATTAGTTGCACAAGCCAGGGCTTCTTTGTAGGCTATCGGTGTGTTCATGTTCAAGTATTGTCGCGCATAAGGTGTTTCGTCAATGAAAGCCGCTTTTTTATTATAAATTTTCCGAACTCTGTAGTCGCCATCGGCCAAGGCCGTACGGATTTTTTCATAAACTCGTCCCTTATAAAGTGCCGCCAAGGGATTTTCTCGCCCGTCGACAACGGGTATAACAGCGTCATACTCGGAGGCATCGGCAGCCAGCAAAGCAGGAACCCGTGAAAAGTCGAAAAAGGGAAGGTCCACGGCCAGGATGAGCCAACAGTCGGAAGGATATAGTCTCATGGCCGCCTCCATACCGCCTAAGGGGCCGCAGTCCGTATAAAGGTCGGATACGACAGAAAGACGACGCTTGTCGCTAAGATGGATATACTCTGTCGTATGCTCCCTTTGCTTTGTTTTTTTGCGGATAAAATCGGGAAGTTCTTGCGGTTCTATTATCCTATTAGCAGAAATGACCGTGCGTTCAAAGGGATAAACGTAAGAATTTGTCAGCATATGAGTCAGCGTTGTCGAATCTTGCCAGGGTAATTGAGACTTATCTTTTTTCATGCGACTGCTTTTGCCGCCGGCTAAGATTAAAAGTGATAAAGCGGGCATTTTATCATGTCTTTTCAAGGTAACTCACCTCGTTTCAAAACTTCTTTTTAGAGAATCCTATCATATTTTTGCAGTATTGCAAAAAAAAATTATAAAAAAACTTGTGTTGACGAAAATTTATAAAGATGTATACTATAACCTGAACTCATATTATATTTGCTTATTTCTAATAGGTTGGAGCAAGGAGGTATCATTATTATGCTTTCTCCCCAGGAAATTTCGGAAAAGTTTATTGACATCGGTAAGGGTAAGGCCGATCTTTGCTTGCACAAGGCACTTTTATTAGCTTTGTTGGCAGGGATGTACATCGCTTTGGCTGCTGTAGGCGCCAATACGGGCAGCAGTATGATTGAAAATCCGTCACTTGCAAAAATTGTAAGCTCTATGATTTTCCCTGCCGGTCTTGCCATGGTAGTTCTTGCCGGGTCGGAATTATTTACCGGTGACTGCCTTATGATTATCAGTGCCGGTGAAGGGGCTATTTCGTGGAAGAAAATGTTTCGTTGCTGGATTTTAGTGTATATCGGTAACTTTGTGGGCTCTATTTTAGTAGCTTTTTTGATGACACAAGCCCATCAGTACTCCCTGTTCGGCAACGGAGTGGCCTTGGTTACCATGAAAACAGCCGTCGCTAAGGTGTCTTTGTCTCCTTTAAGCGCTCTGATTCTCGGTGTATTCTGTAACTTCCTGGTCTGTGTTGCCGTTTGGATTGCAGCCGGCGGCAGCTCCGTAACGGAAAAGCTTGCATCCGTATACCTTCCCATCTTCCTGTTTGTCGTGTGCGGTTTTGAGCATAGTGTTGCCAATATGTACTACATTCCGGCGGGGATTTTTGCCGCAGGGGATCCTGTTTATGCGGCGTCAGCAGTGGCGAAAGGGATAGATACGTCCGTTCTTACGTGGGGAAACTTCTTTATTAACAACCTGATTCCCGTCACGATTGGAAATATTATCGGCGGTTGTATTCTCGTGGGGGCGGTGTACAAGAAGTGTTACCCCAAGAAAAAGGCATAGAATAGCCATTTGTGAAGAAAAGTACTTGTGTTTGGATACTGGCTATTTATAACAAAATAGGTTACAATAATCATGTAATACCGGCTCCGGCATTCACGTCGAGAGCCGGTTGTTTACACTATGGAGAAATTTTCAGAGAGGCAATACAAGATATGAAACGGATAAAAACGGAAGATGCCGTAGGTCAGGTTCTCTGTCACGATATTACACAGATTATTCGCGGCGTCTCCAAGGGCCCGGTTTTTCGTAAGGGTCATGTGGTACAAAAAGAAGATATACCCGTCCTTT
>NZ_JAQCUN010000173.1:0-2263 GCF_027685385.1 Megasphaera sp. AF13-6AC | reverse complement strand
TTTAGTTGCTTTTTACAAAACAATATATCCTCGGCACCGGTCTGAAGCGTAGGGACGCATTATCTAAAAAGAGACTGTCGGAAAATGTTCAGGCATTTCCCGACAGTCTCTCTTCTTTTTATTCTTCGATGCCTACGCGAGCTTCGATGCCCTTGTCGAAGGGGTGTTTTATTTTTTTTACTTCAGAAACATAATCAGCCAAGTCGATTAATTGTTGTGACGGGTTGCGCCCTGTTAAGACGACTTCTGTTTGTGTCGGCTTGGAAGTAAGAAAATGAATAAGCTTGTTTTCAGAGATTAAACCCGTTGTGCAAGCACCGATGACCTCATCCATGATTAAGAGATCGGGCGGATTTTCTCGGCAGATTCGGCAAATATAATCAAAGGTTTCTTCTTGTATCTTCTTAGCGGCTGCCAGTTCAAGGGAATTCATTTGAAATGTAAATTTCCCCGTTCCCTTGCCGCGACGTACCGTTACGGAAGGAAGAGTTGTCAGTACGGTGATTTCTCCCGTTTCCCGCTCTTTTAAAAATTGCGCAAATAAAACCTTACCGCCACGACCGACACAGCGAACGGTCAATCCGATAGATGCCGTCGTTTTCCCCTTACCGTCACCGCAATATATATGTATGAGTCCTTTATTCATTATTTCACCTCATTGAATGAACGCTGTTATTATACTAAGCTTATCGTTGAGTGGAGGAGTTGTAAAGAATATTTCGTACAAAGGAAAAATCTTGCTTAAAAGAACTTTTTACTATATTATATAGAAGTTACGATAAATCAGTGAAAACAGAAGAGAATTCTTGACAAGCACCGATATTATCTATAAAATAGGAAAGTAAGCTTTTTACTTGGACTCCACAAGCCCCGGAGAAAGAGAACCCAAAAGCTTAGGTCAGATAGTCGAAACAGGGAGGAATAAAACAGCATGAAAACTACATTTATGGCCAATTCCGGCAATGTTGAACGGAAATGGTTTGTTGTTGACGCTGAAGGCCAAACACTGGGCCGTCTTGCTGCCGAAGTGGCTAAAGTTCTTCGGGGAAAACATAAACCTACATTTACCCCGCATGTAGACACAGGCGACTTCGTCATTGTTGTCAACGCGGACAAAGTAAAATTGACAGGTAAGAAATTGATTCAGAAAACTTATTTCCATCATTCCGGATATCCCGGCGGATCTACGTTTACTCAGGCCGGTCATATGCTCGAAAAGCGTCCTGAACGCGTAGTGGAAATGGCAGTTCGCGGTATGTTGCCGAAAAACAAATTGGGTGAACAGATGTATCGTAAACTCAATGTGTATGCAGGTGCGGAACATCCCCACCAGGCACAGAAACCTGAAGTTTTGAAGTTGAATATTCGATAATACCGGGAGGAAGATTTCATGGCAGTAGCACAATACTACGGTACTGGCCGTAGAAAAACATCCGTTGCCAGAGTTCGTTTGGTTCCGGGTCAAGGCAAAATTACAGTAAACAAAAAAGAATTGACAGAATATTTCGGTCGTAAAACGCTGGAATTGATTATTAAACAGCCCCTCGTATTGGCAGGTGTTACGGAACAATACGATGTCATTGCAGACGTAAAAGGCGGCGGTCCTTCCGGTCAGGCAGGCGCTATCCGTCACGGCATCAGTCGCGCTCTCTTGGAAGTAGACGTGGAATTCCGTCAAGGCTTGAAAAAGGCCGGCTTCCTTACACGCGATCCGCGTGAAAAAGAACGTCGTAAATACGGCTTGAAGAAAGCTCGTAAGGCTTCGCAGTTCTCGAAACGTTAAGACTTTATCAGACAAACGGCACGAACTTCGGTTCGTGCCGTTTTTTGTCCAAAAGTACGGACAGCAAAATCAATATAAGATTGTAGAGGCAGGACGGAAAAAGAAAGACTTAATAAAAGTGAAGAATAATAAAATTACGATATTTTTATTGAATCATACTTCATATAGAGTTAAAAAATAGGAGAAGTACAGCAAGTTGAAAGAAAAACCGCATATTTATAAAAGTTTTCTTTTCCGTAAAAGGGGAAACGCAAAAGAGACGGAAAGAAAGATAAAAATCGCCTTGACACGACAAAAGGGAAATGCTAAAATTCATATTGTCGCAAGGACAGAGAACGAATTGAATAAATCCGCTCCGTTGTGCTTGCAAATGAAGATTGAAAATCTTCAAAAAGTTTTCTTGACAAAGTAGCAATGCTTTGGTAAGATAAACGAGTCGCCAAACGGCGAGTGACCTTTGAAAACTGAACAATACAAACC
>NZ_JAQCUN010000172.1:298-2270 GCF_027685385.1 Megasphaera sp. AF13-6AC | reverse complement strand
CCTCTAAAGGCCGACAGTCCGACGCTTACGTATAATACCATTGGTCGCCACTTGTCGCGCATGGTTGATACGAAGGTAGTATCCGTCATGTCACCGTGGTTTGCCAATGTAAAGGCCGGTGATATACATACGGTGGCTATCTCTCACGGTGAAGGTCGTTTTGTCGCATCGCCCGAACAGATTCGGCAATTGGCGGCTAAGGGTCAGATTGCTACTCAGTACGTAGATTTGAACGGTAAGGCTACGTATGACAGCACGTTTAATCCGAATCAATCGGTATTTGCCGTTGAAGGTATTACAAGTCCCGATGGCCGTGTTCTCGGAAAGATGGCGCATACGGAACGATATACGGGTGAAACGATGTTCAGAAACATTGACGGTAATAAGGTACAACCCATCTTTGCAGCAGGTACGGAATATTTCAAATAATATAAAACCGGAGGGACGTAAAAGATGTATGATACTCGGAAAGTCGTTATTGTAGGAGCAGGGCACGTAGGTTCACATGTAGCGTTGGCATTAATTCAGTCGGGTGAAGCGGATGACATCGTCCTTATCGATATAGATAAAGAAAAGGCTGTCGGTCAGGCCTATGACCTGGACGATGCCGTAACCGGTGCGGCTTGCGGTCGTGATACGGTTATTCGTGCCGGCGGATATGAAGAGTTGAACGATGCGGATATACTGGTTACGGCCTTCGGCCGTAGCCGCAAACCCGGAGAAACTCGGCTGGATATGTTCGATGATTCCATTCGTATGGCCGATGAAGTGGTAAGCCGGTTAAAGACGGCGGATTTCAAAGGCATTATGATTAATATTTCCAACCCGGCAGATATTATTTGCGAATATATTCGTCGGGCTATGAAGTGGGAAGCAAGTCGTTGTTTCTGCACGGGAACGAGCTTGGAAACATATAGACTCATTCGCGTTATCGGCAATCTTACCGGGTATGCCCGTCGCTCCATACAGGGATTTTGTCTCGGAGAGCACGGTAATTCGGGATTTATCGCCTGGTCGACGGTACGCATTAACGGTCGTCCCTTTTCGGATGTAATTAAGAGTAAGCCGGAATTGGAAAATACGGATTTGGATGAGTTGCAGACTCGCGTTAAACGGGCCGGCGATATAGAGGTGGACTTTAAAGGTTGTACGGAGTTCGGGATTGCCAATGCGGCCCTCATGTTGATTCGTGCGGTTTTTCATGATCAAAAGTTGATTTGGCCGTGCTCGACCGTTCTTACGGGTCAGTACGGTGAGAAGAACGTCGTAGCCGGTATACCTTGTGTTTTAGGAAAAAACGGTATTGAAGAAATCATTGAGGTGCCTTTATTACCCGAAGAAGCGGAAAAATTCCACGCTTCTTGCGAAATTATACGGTCCTTTCTGGACAGAGCCGAGTCTTTGTAACCGTCAGGCTATGTAAAACTGTTCAAAATCGGCCGTATTTGCTATAATAAAACGGATATGCCCATAACGGCGGTTATGAGCTGCTGTTTTTAAGAAAACGTTTTTGTTAGTTGAGGTGACATTGTGGACGAACAGCAATTTGATAAAGTGTTACCCGTGTGCTTGGAACACGAAATGCAAAATTCGTATATCGACTACGCCATGAGTGTTATTATTACGCGTGCGTTGCCCGATGTACGAGACGGGTTAAAACCCGTTCATCGCCGCATTTTGTATGCTATGCACGAAGCCGGTATGACACCTAATAAACCGTATAAGAAGTCGGCACGTATTGTCGGTGAAGTATTAGGTAAGTATCATCCGCACGGGGACAGGTCCGTGTATGATGCGACCGTTCGCTTGGCACAGGATTTCTCGACGCGTTATCCCTTAGTAGACGGTCATGGAAACTTCGGTTCCGTAGACGGCGACTCGGCGGCTGCCATGCGTTACACTGAAGTACGTATGGCAAAGATTACGGGCGAAATGCTGGCAGATATTGACAAAGAGACTGTCGATTTCATGC
>NZ_JAQCUN010000172.1:0-283 GCF_027685385.1 Megasphaera sp. AF13-6AC | reverse complement strand
AACTATGACGGCTCCTTACAGGAACCGACCGTACTTCCCGCTAAAATTCCGAACCTTCTGGTAAACGGCTCGGCAGGGATTGCCGTCGGTATGGCGACGAATATACCGCCCCATAATTTAGGAGAAGTGATTGACGGGCTTGTCATGATGATTGACGATCCGGACGTAACGCTGGATCAGTTGATGACAAAGATTCAGGGGCCCGATTTTCCGACGGGTGCCAAGATTCTCGGTCGTGAAGGTATACTTAAAGCGTATTCGACCGGTCGCGGCAGCGTGAAGC
>NZ_JAQCUN010000171.1:0-2320 GCF_027685385.1 Megasphaera sp. AF13-6AC | reverse complement strand
CAACTCCATCATGGGGCTCGATGCGGCCATCGCGTTGGCAGGATTCATCGTTGCCTGCATCATTTATGTACGGTATAACAGTGTTATGAAAAACAGAAAAGCGGCGTAAGCCCTAGGAGGTATATAGTATGGTAACTATCGGAAAAATCCCCTTGAATAACGGAATCCCCAAAATTTGTGTGCCCATCGTCGGCCGTACCGTCGATGAACTCGTTCAGGAATGCCGCTACTTGCAGGATAAAATCTACGATGTCGTTGAACTGCGCATTGACTTCCTGACAGAAGTAACAGACTTAAAAGCCGTCAACGAAGCACTCCGGGCCGTTCGCAACGAACTTCCCGACAGTGCGATTCTCTTCACCTTCCGCACGAAGGAAGAAGGCGGTGAAACACAGGTTTCGGAAGATTACTACTTTGATTTGATCCTTTCAGCCGTTGAAAGCGGTCTTGTAGATGCTGTGGACGTAGAATATTTCCGCAACGCCGACAAGATTGCCAAGGTCATTGCCGCCGCTAAAGCCAAAGGGGTTACCGTCGTTATGTGCCTGCAACACGGTCGTTAACGATAACGGCGTCCTGACCGGCACAATTACGGACGGAACAGGTGCCATGCGTTCCTTAAAAGAAGAAGGCGTTGAGTACGTAGGCAAGAAGATGACCATCGTCGGTGCCGGCGGTGCCGCTACGGCTATTCTCGTTCAGGCAGCTCTCGACGGTGTTCGCGAAATTGCTGTCTTCAACCGTCGGGATGAATTTTTCCCGAAGGCTGAAAAGGTCGTGGCTCAGTTGAACGAACAGACTGAATGCAAGGTGACCTTATACGACTTGGCTGATCACCCTTCACTTAAGCGCGAATTGGACAGCAGCGACATTTACATTGACGGCACATCGTGCGGCATGAAACCGCTGGAAGGCGTCGTAGCCATTCCCGACAAATCATTCTTGCACAAGGAACTCGTAGTTATGGATACGGTATATGCACCGCATCAGACGGAGTTGATGCGTTGGGCCGACGAAGTAGGTTGCAAAAACTTTAACGGTCTCGGCATGATGCTTTATCAAGGTGCTGAAGCCTTCAAACTCTGGACCGGCAAGGACATGCCCGTTGATTTCATTAGAGACGTTTTATTCTAAGCTACGCGACATAAAAGGAGATTTATCACTATGGAACAGACCCGTTCTTATCGCCCCTTATGCCTGAGCCTGTATCTCAACTATTTCGTACACGGCATCGGCGTATTGATTCTCGCCCAAAACATGGACTCCCTTGCTGCACGTTGGGGCAGTTTAGCCGACGTCATGAGCGTCATCGGCATGCTCGGTATCGGCCGACTCATCGTTCTTTTCGTATCGGGCAAATTATCCGACAAATACGGTCGTAAACCCTTCGTTCTTTTGGGCATGATTACCTACATTGCCTTTTTCCTCGGCATTTTAGTCAGCCCCACAACGGCTGTTGCCTGCGTCTTCGGGATTTTGGCAGGTATTGCCAACTCCTTCCTCGATGCCGGTACGTATCCGGCATTGATCGAATCGTACCCCGAAAGTGCCAGCACGGTTACGGTACTTTTGAAAGCCTTCATTTCGGCAGGTCAATTCCTTTTGCCTCTCTTCATCGGCGTCCTCGTCATGATGAACGCTTGGTACGGCTGGTCCTTTATCGTAGCTGCCGTTATCTTGGCTCTGAACTTTGTTATTATGCTGAAAATGGGCTTCCCTGTCATGAATCGGGTAAGCAACAGTGACAAAAATGACGCTTCGGAAGCTCCCGTAGAAGCCCCGAAATCCAAATGGTACCTTGAAGGTATTTGCTTCGTACTGTACGGCTATATTTCTCAGGCTACTTTTTATCTCATCAGTCAGTGGCTTACAAAGTACGGTGTTGCCGTGGCTCAAATGCCGGACTTGGCAGCTCGTTCCTTAATGAGCTACTACTCCATCGGTTCTTTGGCTTGCGTCTTCTTCACCGCCTTCATTACGAAAAAAGGCGTTCGCCCCATTACACTTCTTGTTGTATACACTCTGATATCCACCTTGGCTATCGGCGGTCTGTATTACTATCCGTCCGCTTCCCTGGCTCCGATTCTCTCGGCGGTCGTAGGCTTCTCCGCTGCCGGCGGCGTTATGCAGCTCGGTTTGGTTATGATGACGGAAATGTTCCCCAAAGGCAAGGGTACTATGACCGGTATTTTCTATACTACCGGCTCCATTGCTTCCTTTACCATTCCCCTTGTTACAGGGTATATGGCCGATAGCGGTATCAACTCCATCATGGGGCTCGATGCGGCCATCGCGTTGGCAGGATTCATCGTTGCCTGCA
>NZ_JAQCUN010000170.1:1663-2396 GCF_027685385.1 Megasphaera sp. AF13-6AC | reverse complement strand
CCAGGCCTACCGCTTTGGGACTCATGTCGATGTCCGTATGGTGTAAAGCCTGTTTTTCCGCCGTGTCGTTGGCACGAATCGCATTAATAGACATTTTAATGCCGTCGATAACGGGTCCCAGTAGTTTTATCAGTGTCCAGATGGCGGCAATGCCGATGGTGCCGGCACCGATAAAGCGTACTTTTTGAGCCCATACGGCCTTAGCAAAGGCGGCAGCCGTCTGGCCTTCAGCAGGCGATAAAGTGGAAGTTAAATAAGGAACGAAGACACCCCAAGCCAGGAGCGTACCGACCAAAATGGCGATGCCGCTGGCAATGCCGATTAAGTAACCGGCACCGAGAAGAGCCATGGAGAAGCCCAAGGGAATCTGAGTCGTCACCTTGCCGAAGGACATCCAGTAGCTGAATTCGGAAGACAGAACATGGAACAATATGGGGCGAACGGAGGCGGTTTTAGTGTCAATGACCAGTTCTCCTTCTGGTCGGACCCACAATGCCGTTGAAGGCGGTTGCTCTAAGGGAACCAGCGACAGAGTGCGTAAGAAAGCTATAACCTCTGATAATTCGTCGTTAGTTATGCCTGATTCCTTACGAAGAACTTGCCAGCGGCCATTCAGAAAATTGTCGTAGTGATTTTTTAAAAGCTGTAATGTATGGGGCGGACAGTTTTTTTTGCGGCGTGCTTGGATAATGAGTGAGTCGCAAAGCGAACGCGCTCCGACGCCCGGCGGATC
>NZ_JAQCUN010000170.1:0-1653 GCF_027685385.1 Megasphaera sp. AF13-6AC | reverse complement strand
GCCCGGCGGATCGAGAGAACGAACGGCTATGGTTGCGCGCCCAATATCCCAACGACTGAAGGGGAGGGTGGCGGCCGTTCGCAAATCTTCGTCCTTAAAAAAACCCTTTTCATCCAAGGAATCAATGATAAATTCGGCAATTTTTCGAATCGTTACGGGTAACGAAAGTAAGGCAAGCTGATTCTTCAGTTTTTCTTGCGGCGTTTCCGATAATTTGGCTATAGGCAGGTCCGTATCGGGACGGCGAGATGGGTAAGCTACTTCGATCAGCGGGTTTTCATCACTTTGCTGTCGTATATACTCGTCCAGGTCTTGTCCTTGAAGGGTTAACAATGTTGTGGCAAGTTTCTGGAACTGGGTCGTTTTTTGTTTTTGTTGTAAAGACAATGCCAGCCCTTGCATTGAAATCACCTCAATATATGAATCTATCTATATATTTTATCATATGGCGGAAGGTGAGAACAGAGAAAAGCCGTATAGCCTTTCGGCCATACGGCTTTAAATCCCTTCTATTATTTGTCAGACGGAGTAAATTTCGTCGACAAGATGTGATAGATGAAATAAACGATGGAAAGGACGAATACGCCCAATCCGAGGAGATCGGCCGTAGTAGCGAAATCCTTGCCTACGAGAGCTAACGGATCTTCACTGCCGCCGGTTGTAATGGAGAAGACGATAATCATGGCGATAATAACGCCCATGAGAGATTCGCCGACAATAAGTCCCGAAGCGAAGAGTACGCCCCGTTGATGGCAAGCGTCTACGTCTTCCTCCACATGTTCGGGATTACGTTGTTGAGCGCGATTACGCAAGTGTTTGTGAATGAAATAGCCGATAACGGCACCGATAACTAGAGGAACTTCCAAGGTAGGAGGCAAATAAATGCCCATGCCGATAGCCAAGGGCGGGAGAGCGAGAGACTTTGTGCTCTTGCGCAAAAGTATGTCGACAATGATTGCAACGACGCCTACGCCAATACCGAAGAGGATGAAGTTCCAGTCTAAATCGGAACTGAAAATACCTTGAGCGATGGTCGTCATGAGGACTGCCTGCGGAGCGGCAAGTGCCTGTGACGGATCCATGGTTTCACGAGGCAGTGCTCCCGTAAAGCCGTAAGCCTGATAGAGAAGGTTTAAAACCGGGGCAATAGCGATAGCACCGATTACGGACCCGAGAATTAAGGCTACCTGCTGCTTCCAGGGAGTGGCACCGACGATATAGCCCGTCTTTAAGTCTTGAAGATTATCGTTTGAGATAGAGGCGATGCTGACAATAACACTGGTAATAAAGATAGCCAGTGCCGTAGCGAATTTTGCACCTTCCGCCGTAGCGAATATATTGAAAGCATTACCTAAGGCAAGAACGGCCAGAGAAGAAACGATGATGCCGAGAATACCGATACCCGAAATGGGGCTTGCAGAGGTACCGATGAGGCCCGCCATATAACCGCAGGCCGCTGCAACAAAGAAACCCATGAGAATGGCGATTAAAATACCGACGACAATATAAGTAATACTTACACTTGCCGGCAGAGCCGCATCGGAGACAAAGGTGTAGAAGGTAAAGAAGAGTCCGGCTAAAATAGCAAGGAAAACCAGGCCTACCGCTTTGGGACTCATGTCGATGTCCGTATGGTGTAAAGCCTGTTTTTCC